>JBIIMU010000248.1:0-4672 GCA_044337845.1 Pirellulales bacterium
GAGCCGCCCGGGCTCGTCCTCTATCGCGAGCACTGCGTCCGCTGCCACGGTGAAGGAGGCGTCGGCACACCCGACGTGCCGGCCCCGCTGGTCGGCGACCGCTCGGTGAACCAGCTCGCCGCCTATGTCGACGAGACCATGCCCGAGGACGATCCCACGAGCGTCACGGGCGAGGCCGCGCGGCAGGTCGCGGCCTATATCCACGAGACCTTCTATTCGGCCGTCGCCCGCGACCGCAATCGGCCCGCCCGCGCCGACCTGCAGCGGCTCACGGTCGGCCAGCATCAGAGCGTGCTGGCCGACGTGGTCGGCAGCTTCCGCGGGCCGCCGCCCCCCGTCGACGACGCCCGCGGCCTGACCGGCGAGTACTTCACGACCCGCGACTTCAACCGCAAGCAGGGCTTCGTGTTCGAGCGGATCGACCCGGGCGTCGCCTTCGACTTCGGACTCGAAGGCCCGGCCCCCGAACGGATCGAGCCCGATCGCTTCGCCATCCGCTGGACCGGCTCGATCGTGCCCGTCGCGACCGGCTGGCACGACTTCGTGGTCCACACGGACCACTCGGCCCGCCTGTGGATCAACGCCGAGGAGGGCCAGACGGCGACGATCGACGCCTACGTGAAGTCGGGCGACGGCACCGAGCACCGCGGCCGCGTGTTCCTGCTCGGCGGGCGGCCCCACCCCCTGCGGCTCGAGTTCTCCAAGGCCAACCAGGGCGTGGACAAGAAGGAGAACGAGCAGGAGTCGCCCGCGGCGATCCGCCTCCTCTGGAAGCCGCCGTTCGGCTGCCTCGAGACCGTTCCCGAGCGGGTGCTCCTCCCGGCGGTGTCGCCGCCGGTGTTCGCGGCCACGACTCCCTTCCCGCCGGACGACCGCTCGCTGGGATACGACCGCGGCACGGGTGTGTCGCCCGAGTGGTTCTCCGCCGCCACCGCCGCCGCCATCGAGACGGCCGACCACGTGCTCGACCGCCTCGAGCGGCTGGCCCACGTGGGCCGCGACGCCCCCGATCGCGAGGCCCGGCTGCGGACGTTCGCCGCCGAGTTCGCGGAGCGGGCCTTCCGCCGCCCGCTCTCCGCCGAGCAGCGGTCGCTCGTCGTCGACCGCCCCTTCGCCGACGCGCCCGACCTCGACACGGCCCTCCGCCGCTCGCTGCTGGTCGCGCTCGGCTCGCCGCGGTTTCTGTTCCGCGAGCCTCCGGCCGAGGCCGACGGGTTCGCGACGGCTGCCCGGCTCTCGTTCGCGGTCTGGGACTCGATCCCCGATCAGCCGCTCGCCGCGGCGGCGGCCCGCGGGGAGCTCGCCACCGCGGCCGAGGTCCGCGGGCAGGCGGAGCGGATGCTGGCCGACCGGCGCACGACCGCCAAGCTCCGCGCGTTCCTGCTCGCGTGGCTCCGCGTCGATCTCGGTCCCGAGATCGCCAAGGACCCGTCCCGCCACCCCGAGTTCACGCCCGAGGTGGCCGCCGACCTGCGGACGAGCCTCGAGCTGCTGCTCGACGACGTGCTGGAGCGGGGGGGCGACTTCCGCCGGCTGTTCACCGCGGAGGAGGTGCACCTCAACGGCCGCCTCGCGCCGCTGTATGGCGTCGCGCTGCCCGCCGACGCGGGGTTCACCGCCGTCCGGCTCGACGAGGGCCGCCGCGGCGGCGTGCTCTCGCATCCGTACCTGATGAGCGTGCTCTCCTATCCCGCCTCCTCGTCGCCGATCCACCGCGGCGTGTTCCTCGCGCGGAGCATCCTCGGCAACGTGCTCAAGCCGCCGAAGCAGGCGATCGCGCCGCTGGCCGCCGACCAGGCTCCCGACCTCACCACCCGTGAGCGGGTCGCGGCCCAGACGGCCGCGGTCGCCTGCCAGTCGTGCCACACCATGATCAACCCGCTCGGCTTCGCGCTCGAGGAGTTCGACGCCCTCGGCCGGCACCGCGCGGTCGAGCCGGCCGGGGGCGTCGAGAAGCCGATCAACGCTTCGGGGTCGTACCTTCCCCGCGCGGGATCGGCCGCCGCGTTCCGCGGCGCCGGCGAGCTCGGTGCCTACTGCGCCACGAGCCGCGACGCCCAGGAGGCGTTCGTGCAGGCCCTGTTCCACGCCCTGGTCAAGCAGCCCGTCCGGGCCTGGGGCCCCGACACGCTCGACCGGCTCCGCGACGCATTCGAGGCGGGCGGGTTCGATATCCGCCGGCTCGTGGTCGATATCATGGAGGTGGCGGCGTTGCCGCCGCCGGAGGCTCCGCGATGACGCGCCCGTCGCTTTCCCGTCGCGAGCTGCTCCGCCGGCTCGGCGTGGGTTCGGCGGTGCTGCCGTTTCTCGGCAACCTGCCCAGCCTGGCGGCGACGCCGGCCCTGCCGAAGCGACGGCTGGTGATCGTGTTCAGCCCCGACGGCGTGGTGAAGAAGAACTTCTGGCCGGAGGCGGGGCCGCTGGCCGACCGCGACCTGCCGCCGATCCTCGTGCCGTTCGACCCGTTCAAGGATCGCCTGCTCACGCTCAAAGGCGTGAACAATCGCGTCCGCGGCGACGGCGACGACCACATGCGGGGCATGGGCTGCCTGCTCACCGGCATCGAGCTGTTTCCGGGCAACGTCCAGGGGGGCAGCGCCTCGCCGGCGGGCTGGGCGAGCGGCATCTCGATCGACCAGGAGATCCGGCGGCACCTCCAGGCGGACCCCGACACGCAGACTCGCTTCGGGTCGCTGGAGTTCGGCGTGCTCGTGCCCAACAAGGCCGACACCTGGACGCGGATGGTCTACGCCGGCCCGAACAAGCCCGTGGCGCCGATCGACGATCCCTACCAGATGTTCGCCAAGCTCTACGGCGAGACCAAGGACCGCGAGAGCATGCGGAGCATCCTCGACGAGGTCCACGAGGATCTGGCGAAGGTGGCCGCCGCGCTGCCCGCCGAGGACCGGCGGATCCTCGAGGAGCACACCGCCCTCGTCCGCGGCCTGGAGCGGGAGTTGGCGGCCGAACCCGCCGCGGCGCGGCATGCGGTGCCGGTGCTCGAGCAGGGGGTCGTCGAGCAGAACGACCAGATGCCGCGCATCAGCCGGATGCAGATCGAGCTCGCGGTGTCGGCGCTCGCCGCCGACTTCACCCGCGTGGCCACCCTGCAGTACACCAACTCGGTCGGCCAGCCGCACATGAAGTGGATCGGCGTCGACGAGGGGCAGCACGAGCTCTCCCACGAGCCCAACTCGAATGCGGCCGCGCAGGAAAAGCTCACGAAGATCAACGCCTGGTATGCCGGCGAGATCGCGCACCTCGCCCGGCGGCTCGCCGAGACGCCCGAGCCGGGCGGCGACGGCTCGCTCCTCGACCACACCACGATCCTCTGGACCAACGAGCTCGGCGAGGGCAACTCGCACTCCCAGGACGACATTCCGTGGGTGCTCGTCGGCGGCGGGCTCGGGTTCACGACGGGCCGGGCCCTCGAGTTTCCCGGCGTGCCGCACAACCGGCTGCTCCTCGCGCTCGCCCACGCCCTGGGCCACACCGGCCTCGAACGCTTCGGCAATCCCGACTACTGCGGCGCCGGCCCGCTCACGGGCCTTGCCTGACGCCGCCCCAGCGATCATGCTCCGCTTCGCATGACCGCCGCCGCATCCGCCGCCGACCTCGAACGCGCCGCGGCCACGCTCGCGGCCGCCCGGCGGGTGCTCCTCGTGGGCCTCGGCGGCGCGTCGGCCGAGGTGGCCGTGGCGGCCTGCGACGTGGCCGAGGCCGTGGGGGCGGTGGTCGATCCGGGAAGCCCCGAGACCTCGCGAACGATCGGCCCGCTCGTCGCCCGGATCGGCTCGGTGACGGCGGCCGGCGGTGAGCTCCGCGACCGGGCCGATCTCGTCGTGCTCTGGTTCTGCGATCCCGGGGCGGTGACGGCCGAGCTCGCGGCGGCCGCCGGAGTGGCCCGCCGCACGGTCGCCGTGGGCCCGCGCGACGTCGCCGTGCCGGGCACCGAGCACCGGCACCTCGCGATCGCGGCCGACGCGGCCATCGATCTCGCCCGGCTCGTCGAGGCCGCGATCCGCGGCGTGGCGATCGACGCATCGGCCGCCGACCCGGGCCTGCTCGCGGCCGCCCGCGACCTCGCGGCCGCGGCCCTGGCCGCCACGACCGTCGCGCTGGTCACCGACTGGCGGCACGACGGCGTCGGCCTCGCGGCGTGGAGCACCGCCTCGCTCGTGCGGGCGCTCGCACATCGGAAGCCGGCGTTCGAGATCCCGCTCGGCGAGCGGACCGATGCCGCGATCGACGTGTGTGCATGGCGGTTCGGCGCCGCCGGCGCGATCGAGCGGGCGGCGCGGTCCGGGGGCCGGTTCCTGCCGGCCGAGGCCGACGCCGTGCGGCTGATCGACCGCCGCGAGATCGACTGCGTGCTGGCGGTGGCCGCGACCACGCCCGAGGTGGACGCGGCGGTCGCCCGGGCCGGACGCGATCTCGTCGTCGTGCGGCTGGCCGCCGACGCCGCGGCGCTGCGGCGGCTCGCGGCGCGGATCGGCGACCGCCGGGGGCCAGACGCATGACGACCGCCCCCCGCGACCGGCTCGTGCTCTCCGGCGGCACGCTTCACGATCCCGCCACCGGCCGCGACGGCGTGATCGACGACGTCTGGATCGAGGACGGCCGGATCGTCGCCCGCCCCGCCGACCCGGCCGCGTTCCGGCGGATCGACTGC
>JBIIMU010000249.1:0-4671 GCA_044337845.1 Pirellulales bacterium
GCTCACGCGGATCTCCGCGGCGGCGCAGAAGTGGGTGCGGCGAATCACGCCCGAGCGGAGGTAATCCTCGATCCGCCGGGGCTTCTTCATGCCGGGCATCGCGGCCCGCACCACGGCCTCGATCGTGAGCTCCGGATTCGCGCCGAGCGTCTCCTTCGAGAGCAGGTTCAGCTGGTGCAGCGCCTTGACCAGCTCCACCTCCGAGCCGCCGGTGTAGATGCCGATGTTGTCGATCGCGGGATACGAGCGGTGCAGCGAGAGCAGCTCCTCCTGGTAGAGCGGATACTGCCGCCACATCCTCGGCTCGTGCGGAAACTGGTAGTCGCGGGCGGCCGTGAACGGCTCGTGCATGATCATCCGCCCGTCGCGGAGCTGCAGCGGGCTCTGCGAGAGCTCGTCGAGCGCCACCGCCGGCGCCCAGGAGAAGATCACGGCGTCGGCGTCGATGTCTTCGAGCAGGAAGAGATCGATCGACTCGATCTCGATCTCCTTGCGGTCTTCGGAGCTGATCCGGCAGATCCGGTCGCCGATCAGGAAGTTGGTGATGCCCGGCGAAATGCCCATGTTGATGAGCGCGGCCACCCCCCGGTCCCGCAGGGCCCCGTCGTGGGCGTATTGGTTGAACGTGAGCGAACTGGCCGTCTCCGGGTTGTACATGTCGGAGGCGAGATCGATCGTGTGCGCCCCGAGCCGCACGCCCAGTTCGATGATCGGGCAGTTGAACTTCGGGATCGCCGCGTTGACGAGCAGCGCGGCCCCCGTGAGCTTGTCGGCCCCCGGACCCTCGAGGACCAGGAGCGGGTCGAAGCTCGGCACGCCGATGATCTCGATCCGCTTCATCAGCCGCTCGGCGTGGTAGAGCGCGTCGCGGGCCGCGGCGGGGTCGATCACGAACACCCGGAAGCGGACCGGGATGCCGTCGCGCTCGGCCAACTCGGCCAGGCAGATGAGCATGCTCGAGCCCACGGCCCCGAGGCCGAAGAACACGATCGTGAGCGGCGGATTGGCCTGCTTGGCGGCAGCCGGAGTCATGCGGACCATGATACCCGCCCGGCCCCGGGGGACAGGGCCACCACGCCTCGCCCGCTATACTCTCGCCCCCATGAGCCCATCATCACCGTCCGCCCCGCGTCTGCTGCAGCCTTTTTCACTCGGCGACCTCGCGCTGCCCAACCGCGTGGTCATGGCGCCCCTCACCCGGGGCCGCGCCGGCAAGGAGCGGATTCCGAACCCGCTGATGGCGGAGTATTACGTGCAGCGGGCCTCCGCGGGGCTGATCGTCTCCGAGGCCACCACCATCTCCGAGCAGGCCAACGGCTGGCTCGAATCGCCCGGCATCTACACCGACGCGATGGAGGCCGGCTGGAAGGCCGTGACCACCGCGGTGCACGCGGCCGGCGGCCGGATCTTCCTCCAGCTCTGGCACATGGGCCGGGCCTCGCACAGCGACTTCCACGGCGGCAGCCTGCCGGTGTCGGCCTCGGCCGTGAAGATCGAGGGCGACGGCATCCACACACCGCTCGGCAAGAAGCCCTACGAAACACCCCGCAGCCTCGAGAGCTGGGAGATCCCCGGCGTCGTCGCCGACTACCGGCGGGCCGCGGCCCGCGCCCGGGCGGCCGGGTTCGACGGCGTGGAGGTCCACGCCGCCAACGGCTATCTCCTCGACCAGTTCCTGCAGGCGAAGACCAACCTCCGCACCGACGACTACGGCGGCAGCATCGAGAAGCGGACCCGGCTGCTCACGGAGGTCGTCGACGCGGTGTCGGCCGAGTGGCCCGCCAACCGCGTGGGCGTGCGGATCTCGCCCAACGGCGTGTTCAACGACATGGGCTCGCCCAACTTCCGGGAGCAGTTCACGCACGTGGCCGCCATGCTCGACCGCCGCGGCCTGGCCTACCTGCACGTGGTCGACGGTCTCGCCTTCGGGTTTCACAAGCTCGGCGAGCCGCTGACGCTGGCGGAGTTTCGCAAGGTGTTTCGCGGTCCGCTGATGGGCAACTGCGGCTACGGCCTCGAGTCGGCCGAGGAGGCGGTGGCCGGAGGCCGCGCCGACCTGATCGCCTTCGGCCGACCCTTCATCAGCAATCCCGATCTCGTCGACCGCTTCCGCAACGGCTGGCCCCTCGCCGAGCCGGCCGACATGGCCGCGTGGTACTCGCCGACCGGCGCCAGGGGCTACACCGACTTCCCGGCGCACCCCGCCCGCGGCTGAGCGGACGCCGCCCGAGGGCCCAAAAAGCGAATCACCCCGCGGAGACGCGCTCCGCGGGGTGACCACTATCTCGCGACGAGCGGGGCGAGCCCCGATCTCACGGCAGGATGACCGCGTCGATCACGTGGATCACGCCGTTCTTCGTCTTGATGTCGGTCTTGACGACGTTCGACATGCCGGTGGCCGTGCCCACCTTCACGCCGCCGTCGGTCGAGATCTTCACCGTCTTGCCGCCGGCCGTCTTGGCCTCCGTGAGCTTGACCACGTCAGCCGCGTAGACGTTGCCCGGCACCACGTGCAGCAGCAGGATTTCCTTGAGCTTCTCTTTGTTCTCGGGCTTGAGGAGCGTTTCCACGGTGCCGGCCGGCAGCTTGGCAAACGCCTCGTCCGTCGGGGCGAACACGGTGAAGGGGCCATCGCCCTTCAGCGTCGAAACCAGCTCCGCGGCCCCGAGGGCGGCGGCGAGCGTCTTGAAGGTGCCCGCTCCCACGGCCGTGTCGACGATGTCCTTGGGGGCATCGGCGTACGACACTTGACGCACCGGCACGCTCGAGACCACGCGCTCGTGCACGATCGTCTCGTGCGCCGCCGTCGTGTTGCCCGAGCCATTGCACGGCGCCGCCGAGGCGGCAACGCCCGCGAATGCGACACCGAAACCGGCCAACCAACCGCAAAGCATCTTCGACATGAAAGTTCTCGTGAGGTGGTACGGAAAACAAATCCCTCCGAAAGGGTAGGCTGGTCGCTCCCCGAGGCAAGAAAAAAATCTCATGCCGCAGGCCGACACCTCCGCCGATCGCGAACTGGCCGCGACCGCGTGGAAAACCTGGCTCGCAATCGGCGCCACGGGATTCGGCGGTCCCGCCGGACAGGTGGCAATCCTGCACCGCGAGGTCGTGGAACGAAAGCGCTGGCTCACCGAGGAGGAGTTTCTCGCGGCGCTGCGGGTGTGCATGCTCCTGCCGGGCCCCGAGGCGCAGCAGCTGGCCACCTACGCAGGCTGGCGGACCGGCGGCACCTGGGGCGGCCTCCTCGCCGGCACGCTTTTCGTGGTACCGGGCGCGGTACTCGTGACGGCGCTGGCGTGGCTGCACGCGGCGGGCCGCGATGTGCCGCTCGTGGCCGCCGCCTTCGCCGGCGTGCGGCCGGCGGTGGTGGCGCTCGTGGGCCTCGCCGCATGGCGAATCGGCAGGCGGTCGATCCGCTCGCCCGCCGGCGCCGCGCTGGCGATCGCAGCCGCGGCCGCCCTCGCATGGGGCCTGCCGTTTCCCGCGGTGGTCGCCATCTGCGGCGTCTGCGGCTGGCTCGCGCCCGCCGCCCGCGACCCTGCCGCCGCGCCTCCTGAAGCCAACCACCCCGCGCGCCGCGGCCTCGCCCGGCATGCCGCCGCCGTCGCGGGGATCGCGGCCGCCGTCTGGGCAGGCTGCTACGGGATCGTGCGGCTCACCGACGCCGCCGGCGGGCAGGGCCCGGCGCTCGCCACCCTGTTTACGCAGACCACGCTCCTCTCCCTCGGCGGTGCCTACGCCGTGGTGCCGTGGGCGCTCGACGAAGCCGTGGCCCGCGGGTGGCTCGATGCGGGTGAGCGGTTCACGGCGCTGGCGATGGGCGAGGCGACCCCGGGCCCGCTGATCCTGGTCGTGACGTTCATCGGGTTTCTCGCCGGCTGGAAGGCCGCCCCGGGGTCGGCCGCCGTCGCGGGGCTCGAGGGCGCCGCCACCGCGACGGCGTTCGCCTTCATCCCGTCGTTCGCCATGATCCTCGCCCTGGCGCCGGCCGTGCGGTCGATCCACGCGGGCTCGCGGCTGGGCCGGGCGCTGGCGGCGGTGGGCGCCGCCGTGGTGGCCGCGATCGCCCTGCTGGCGATCCGGCTCGCCCAGGATGCCTTCCTGCCCGCGGGGCGGCTCGACGCGATCGCGGTTGTCATCGCGGCGCTGGCCGCCGTCGCGCTCGCCGGTGCGAAGGTTCCCACCCCGCTCGTGGTGCTCGCCACGGCCGCACTCGGAGTGCTCCGCGCGGCCCTCTGAACCCCGGCTCAGGCAGTCCCCGCGGCCTCGGTCGCGTAGCGGCGGCAGTGCTCGAGATAGGCCTTCTCATGGGTGGCGAGCAGGTCGACCACGCTCGCCCACAGCCACGACGGCGCGTCGAGGGTCTTCGAGCGATGGCCGCTCAGCTCCGCCTGCCATCCCTTGCGGGTCGCCTCGTCCATCTGCCGGGCATGCGCCTTGCCGACCACCATCGCCAGATACCGCGAGAGCCGCATCGCCTCCTCGCAGGTGAGGTCGGCCACGTCGAACTTCAGATCCTGCGGCAGCAGCTCGCGGACGAACACCGAGCGGTCGAGCACCTTCGCGGCGAGCATCCGGTCGCCGAGCGCCGGGGAAAGGTGCCACGCACCGGCCACCACCCGCTCGGCATGATCGGCCGGCATCTCGGCCGGGGAAGACCGGGGGGCC
>JBIIMU010000250.1:0-4661 GCA_044337845.1 Pirellulales bacterium
GCAGCAGCCGCATGGCCACCATCGGAGGCGCGATGGTCGGCGGGCCCGAGAGGCACAGGTCGGATGGATCCCTGGCACGCGAGAGCACGAACGGCGACCGGCGAGCGAGCAGCGGGCTCAGCATGTTTACGGGCTGCACCACCCGGCGCGGCTCGATCACCTGCGGACGCTGGTCGGGCCGCCGCTCGTCGATCGCCACCAGGGCCGTGAATCGGCAGAGCACGCCGAACGACGTCGAGAGCCGCACGATCCGCGACTCGAGCTGCTCGGTGTCCGCCACGGCCTCCGCGGCCTCGTCGGCAAGCCCACCGCCGGCCGCGTCGGCCGTCACCCACCGATCCTCGAGCTGGCGGAGCATGCCGCGGGCCCACAGGCTGCCGATTCCCGGCGTGGCCCCGTCGGCCACCGTCGCAGTCGTCTCCCAGGCCGCGCCGGCCACGTGCATCCCCTCGACCCGCACCGTCGCGTGCGGCGCTTTGGAGCGATAGCGTCCGCGGAGCACGAGCGGCAGGCCGGCCACGAGATCGGGCATGCGGCTCGGCACGATCGAGTCGGGGATCAGCTCGATGCCGTCCCCCGCGAGCCGGAGGTCGCGCACGAGCGGCGGCTGGATGCGGGCCCGGATCCGCTCGAGCACGTCGTCGAGGCGGTCTTCGCTCTCCACGAGTTCGACGAGCCCGCCGCTGGCGTCGGCGAGCCTGGAGATCAGCCCCTCGTTGACGGCGTTGTCGATGCCCACCACGAACAGCCGCGCATCGCCGAGGTTCTTCGCGAGCGTCCGTAGCACGTGGTCTTCGTCGCCCACCTGTGCGTCGGTGACCAGCACGATGCAGCGGCTGCGTGCCGCCTCGGCCGGCGTCATCGGCGCCGTCGAGCCCTCCACGGCCAGCACCGCCTCGATGGCCGGCGCGAGGACGGTGCCACCCCGGGCCTCGACCGTGGCGAGCCACTCGAGCAGCCGCCAGCGGTTGCGATCGGTGGCGGGCATCAGCGTCGCCGAGCTGGCTCCGTGCTCGACGACGTCGTCAAACGCGATCGCCGCCACGCGGTCGTCGGCCGACAGGGAATCGATGACCCGGGCCACGGCCCGCCGGGCGGCGGCGATCTGCCAGCCCCGCATGCTGCCCGAGCGATCGATGAGAAACACCACGTCGCGGGGCTGGGCGGCGACGACGGCCGCCGCCGGCGGCACGATCGACAGCGTGAACGTCCCGTCGCCGGGGGCGTCGGCCACGGCCGCGCCGGTGCCGAGGCCCGCGGGCCGCGCGGCATCGGGCTCGACCCGCGCCGCGGTCACCGTGGCCGCCTCGTCGCCCACCTTCCAGCGGAGGATGAAGTCGCGGTCGAGCCGCTGATCCGGCACCACGGTGATCGTGCGGCAGCCCGCGTCGTCGAGCGAATCGTCGGCCGGGAGCGAGCAGCCGAAGGCCTCCGGCGAGGCGGCCGTCGCCGTGCCCGCAGCCACGTGCACCGCGATGCCGAGGCGGACGGGGCTCTCGAGGCCCGGCAGGAGGATCGGCGGCGAGATCCGCGAGGCGTCGGGCACGAGGTCGGTGTCGAAGGCGATCCCGTCGCCCACCGGGTCGCCGTCGAGCATCGCGCCCGGGCAGTATCGCGGAGCCACGACGAGCGGAAACCGATACGTCGCCTCGAGCGAGTCGATCGTCACCGGTGCCACGAGCGTGAACTCCACCCGGGCCACCGAGCGGGCCGGGATGTTGCCCACGCGGAGCGTGAACACATCGGGCCGCTCCTCCTCGACGATCGCCGCCTGCCGCCCTTCGGAGATGGCCTGCGCGTAGTCGCGCCGGGCCTGGCCGCGTTCGTCGATCCGGCCGCGAATCTCCACGCCGTCGGCGAGCAGGCGAAAGCCCGTGACCGCGGCCCGCGGCGGCAGCGGGAAGATGTAGGTCGCCTCGAGCGGCCCGTCGAACACGTTCACGAACTGCTGGCGAACGGTGGTGGCCGCCGACAGCCCGTCGATCCGCACGTCCACGTCGAGCGTCCGCAGCGGCAGGCAGCCCTTCTCGGTGGCGAGGGCGCCGAAGCCGGCATCGCTGTCGTCGGTCGTGAGGTCGGCCAGTTCCTCGGGCGTGAGTGCGCGAATCATCAGCGAGCCCCCTGTTCGTGCGACGGCCGAGGCGACGGATGAGCGGTGCCTCCGGCGGGCTCGGCGCCGCCAGCGACACGGGCCGACAGAAACTCGATCAGCGGCCGCGCCAGCCGCAGCGCGGCCTCGCGCTCGGGCGGCGTGAGCGGGAGGCCGGTCCAGACGACCGCGGCCTGATCGCCGAGCGGGATCGACTGGAGCGCGGCGGGGGGTGGGGTGTGCGCGGCGGCCGGGGCCGGGGCCGCATCGGCGGGGCGAACCTTCCAGAAGGCCGTGGCGGGCCGCGGGATCGCCGTCTTCAGCGGGGCTACCGCGAGCGACGCAGGCCCGCCGGTGTCCTGCCGAGCGGCGACGACCTCGGCGATGCAGCGGTCCACGTCGGCGAGCGACGCCGACGACGCGCGTGCGAGATCGGCGTCGTTCGTGCCGGCGAGGCCCCGCTGGATGTCGGCGAGCGGGTGGCCGGCGGCCTGCAGCCGCTTGATGGCTGTGAGCTGGAGCACGTGCCGCCGCGAGAAGAGCGCCGTGCGGCCCCGGAAGGCGGCCGGGCGATCGACCATCCCGAGCGTCTGATACCAGCGGATCGTCCGGGCATCGGGGAGGTGCCGCACCCGGCCGCTCCGCACGCCGTCGTAGTCGTGGGCCAGCAGGCCGGCGACGGCGGCCGCCAGTTCGGGGAGCGTCAGGGTTGCGGCGGTCTTCTTTTCGGGGGCCATGCCCCTATCTTACAGTGACATCTTGCAGTGTCAAGATGCCGTCCGCCGGGCCACCGCCGTGGCCAGCGGGCAGCCCGGGGCGGCCGGTTCGCCGCGGCGATACCGGTGCAGCAGGTCTCGCGACCGCTCCGCGAGCAGCCGCCGCACCTCGCGTCGCCTCCCCTTCACCCGCGGGATCGCCATCGAGTCGTAGGCCGTGGTCTGGTGCCGCATCCAGGCGATCACGGCCGCCTCGGCCCGCCGCTCGATCGGAATCCGCTGCGTGCGGGCGACGGTGCCGCTCCCCACGGGCGTGGCGTGCGCCGCGATGGCCCCGGCCAGCCGCCGGGCGATGGCCGCGTGCCGCTCGTGGAAGGCGAGAAACGCCACCACGGCCGCCTCGAAGTCGTCCACATACTCGGCCTGCTTCACCTCGCGCCGCCGCACGTCCGCCTCGCGGCGGCGGGCATAGGCGTCGGTCGCCCGCTCCGCCGCGAGCTCTCCTCGAATCCGCGCGATGGTCACCCGCGGCGCCCATACGCCCCGCGAGAATCGCTTCCGCCCCACCTTCTCCTCGACGAGCCAGTGGTCCCCCGCGGCCTTCACGCGGCGGGTGAGGCCCGGATCGCCCGGGGGCAGCAGCTCCCAGTCGGCGGGCGGTCGCAGCACCGTGCCCCGCGGGCACCGCACGCTGCCGTCATCAGGCCCTGGCAGATACACCGCTCCCGCCATCGACTACTCCGTTGGATGAGGCATCGACCTATCGGCCGGGCGTCGCACCGCCCGCCAGCGTGGCCGCGTCGGCCGGTGCTTTCCTGAAGGTCGGCGGGGATTGTGCCGATTGAAGGGGTGGCAGGGCCCACCGGGGGCCCGTCTCCAGTCTCACGCACGAAGGAGCGTCACGATGGGCAAGGGCAACAACTCGCAGAAGAACGACAAGAAGGCCATGAAGCCGAAGCAGGACAAGACGAAGGCCGCCGTCAAGAAGTGACGCGTCGACCCGCGTCGTTTCCAGGCTCGGTCAGCGAAGCGGCGAGTAGTCGGTGGCAGCGAGAAACTCCGACACCACACCCTTCTGGGCGGTGGTCAGGGATCCGCCTGCTCGCTCCTCCGACGCTCGCCGCGCGGCCAGCCAATCCGGGTCCTGCCGAAACGCCGCGAAGCTCGCCTTCGCGGCGGCTTCGTTGGCATGGCCGAGCAGGTAGACGAGCCGGTGATTCGCGGCGGGCGGCTCGGCCGGCACCCAGTAGACGATGTTCTGCATGCCGTGCTTGGCGAACAGGGCCACGGTGTGGTCGTGGAAGCGCCGCAGCAGGGCCTCGTGCTTCGCCGGGTCCGGGCACGTGTAGGTCCGCCGTTCGAACACCCGCGGCGTGGCCGATACGGCGGGCGTGAATGGCGGTGACCAGGCGGTGGTGACGAGCCGCTCGGTCGCCTCGCCGGCGTCGAGCCCCTTCCAGCCGGCCTCCATGGCCTCGGCCGACGCGGCCGCCGTGAGCAGAAACACGAGCCGGTCGGGATTGTCGCCCGCCGGCACGAGCACCGCCTGCGTGGTCACGCCGTGCCGCGCGAGCGTCGGCATCACGACGTCGCGGAGCCGCGCGTGGAGGGCGTCGAGGCCGTCGGCCGCGGCCCGATACGTCCGAAACTCGGCGATCGCCGGCTGCGGGTGCGGTTCTCCCCGCGGAGGCTCGGCGGCCACGAGCAGCGTGGGCAGGCAGGCGAGGGCGAGGGCGACAGCGAGCACTGGCATGGGTGACCTCGGTAGGATGGTCGCGAAGTGTCTCACGTCGCGCGACCGCACACAATCGCCCGGGGCCGACCGGCCCCCTCCTGCATGACGCCCGAGCCCGACA
>JBIIMU010000251.1:0-4660 GCA_044337845.1 Pirellulales bacterium
CGGTCGTGGCCCGGGACGACGAAGCGCACCGGGACGTCAGCCTTCACGGCGTGCCGCCAGGGCTTCTCCAGGGGCACCGTGACCGGCCAGCCGGGATACTCCTCGGGCTTCCCCTCGCGCAGGGCGGTGAACCGCGGCACGCAGTGGAAGGTGACGGTCTCCGCCGGAAAATCCCAGACGGCCGTCCCGAAGCCGTCGCCACGCCTCCGCTCGTCGGCGGGGTCCTCCGGATTGGCGTAGGCCACCATCGTGAGCCGGTTGCCGAGGCCGTCCTCGTAGTCGCCGGTCCACGGGAGCGGTGACCCGGCGATCGGCCTCCCGCCCGGCCGCTCGTCTTCCGGATGCCACCAGCGGCCGTAGATGGTGTTCACGATCGCCGGCGCGGTGAAGGCCCACGGCCCGTCGCGGAAGGCATCGATGCCGTGCCGGACGACGACCGCGAGATGCTGGTCGCCGCAGAGATGCACGGCGCCCGCCTGGCGGATCAGTCGCAGGGCGGCGTTCCTGCCCGACTGCGGCCAGCCGTTGCAGTCGAGATCGGCGAGCAGGCGGTCGCGCGGCGTGCCGTGCATGTGCACCGCCCCGCAGAAGGCGGTCTGCGAGAGCACGGCCTTGGCCCGCACGCCCGCCGTGTCGCGGGACCAGCGGTCGAGCCAGGCGAGCTGCCGTCCGCCCAGGAGTTCGAGGCCGGGCAGGTCGATCGCCGCGCGGTCGTAGGTCGGATCGGTGATGTGGTCCGGCCGGGGGCCGAGCACGGGGATCGTGCCCTTGGGGCCCGTCTTGAACTTCCGGTCCTCGAGGATCGCGAGGTCGAGCCCGCCGACCACGAGCCGCGTGAAGAAGACCGTGATGCCCTGCTCCACCGGGGCCGGATCGACCGGATCGGGCAGGTGCCAGGTCTGCTGCCGCTGCACCATGTTCACGTAGGCCGCCGGGTAGTAGTAGCCGCCGTCGGAGCCGGTCTTCTCCGTGGCACGCTTGCCATTGGCTCCCCAGAGATTCGGGTGGCCCACGTCGTGGTCGTCGGGGATCGTCACCGTCGGTCGATCGCGAAGCAGTTCGCGAAACTGCAGCCCGAACTCGAGCCAGCCGACGGTGTGCTGCGTGTGGCGGTAGGTCTGGTCGCCGGCGAAGAACAGCAGATCGGGATCGAGCCGCCTGAGGTTGGCCACCAGTTCGTCCCGCGGGCCGGTCGTGGTGGAGGAGTTGCAGGAGAGCACGGCCACGCAGAGTCGCTCCTGCTCCGCGGGATCCCTGCGGATCGTGCCCGTGAACTCGGCCTCGGCGGCATGCCGCACGCGATAGGGAACGTCGCGCGACGCGTCCCAGCCCTCGACGCGAAAGTGGACGTCCCAGCCGGGGTAGAGGACGGCGGCGCGGGCCACCTCCTCCCAGCCGGCCCCGCGATCCACCTCCAGCCGCGCCTCGAGCGGCTCGCCCGGCTTCAGCGGGAAGAGCTGGGCCGTCATCTTCAGGGTGCCGGTCGTGGCGGCGGGCTCGAGGGCCACGGTGTAGACCGCGAAGGCCACCACCTCGCGCCGCGGGACGTCGAGCGGAAACGGCCGCAGGGCCTTCGCGCCGCGGCGGCCGTCGCCGGGGATGGCCCGGGCCGCCGTCCACCAGTCGCCCGTGGCCCAGCCGTCGAGGAGCGGGAACTCGGGGCCGAACGGAGCGGCATCGAGCGTCGCGGGCACTGTGGCGGAGTCCGCGCTCGCGGCGCCGGCGGCTTGCAGGGCGCTGCCGAGGGTCGCGATGATGGCGGCCGCCAGCGACGTGAGCGAGACATGGATCACGGGAGCATCCCAGCGGCATGAGAACGGCATCGATCGGCTTGATTGTGACGGCGATCGCCTTCGCCTGCCCAGGGTCGTCTGCCTGCCGTGCGGCGGAGCCGCGGCTGAACGTGCTGTTCATCGCGGTCGACGACCTGCGGCCGATGCTCGGCTGCTACGGCCACCCCACCGTGCAGTCGCCCTGCATCGACGCCTTCGCGGCCACGGCGACCCGCTTCGAACGCGCCTACTGCCAGTTCGCGCTCTGCAATCCGTCGCGGTCGTCGCTCCTGGCGGGGCGTCGGCCGGAGACGCTCGGCGTGTTCACCCTGGCCAAGTTCGTCCGCGACGGCAACCCCGACGTGGTCACGCTGCCCGAGCACTTCAAGCACCACGGCTACGAGACGCGCAGCTACGGCAAGATCTTCCACGTCACCAACGGCAATCATGGCGACGATGCCTCGTGGAGCGTGCCGGCCTGGCCGGAGAAGAAGCGGGTGGCGGCGACGCCGGGCGACCCGAACGCCCCGGTCGACGAGACGTCCGACCACTCCAACGACGACCCGGCCGTGGTGGTGGAGGGGCCCGTGGACGCCCTCGCCGACGTGAAGATCGCCGACAGGGCCGTCGCGGCCCTGCGGGAACTCCGTGGGCGGCCCTTCTTCCTCGCGGTGGGCTTCCACAAGCCGCACCTGCCGTTCGTGGCGCCGAAGGCCGACTGGGACCGCTACGATCCCGCCACGCTCCCCCTGGCGGCGAACCGCACCCCGCCGAGCGGCGCGCCCGCCTTCGCGAGCAACGACGCCGCCGAACTCCGCCGCTACAAGGGCATTCCCGCGGACGGCCCGCCGGTCACCGACGCCGAGGCGCGGCGGCTCATCCATGGCTACCACGCGTGCGTCAGTTACGTGGACGCCCAGGTGGGCCGCGTGCTCGCGGAGCTCGACGCCGCGGGGCTCGCCGACTCGACCGTGGTGGTGCTCTGGAGCGACCACGGCTACCACCTCGGCGAGCAGGGCACCTGGACCAAACGGACGACGTGGGAGATGGCCACGCGGGTGCCGCTGGTGATCCGCTGCCCCAACCGCGGCACCACGGGAGCGTCCGTCGCCTCGATCGTCGAGCTGCTCGACATCTATCCCACCCTCGTCGATCTCTGCGGCCTCCCCATGCCGCCGGCGCTCGAGGGCCGGAGCCTCGCGCCGCTGCTCGACGCCCCCGGCCGCGACTGGCCGCACGTCGCCCGGAGCCTGATCGCCAAGCAGGCGCCGGAACTCGGCGGCGCCATCAAGGGCCGCGCGGTGCGCACGCCCCGGTATCGGTGGATCGAGTGGACGGGCAAGCCGCTCCCCGAGCCCGTGCACGAGCTCTACGACCACGACGTCGATCCGGCGGAAACCCGGAACATCGCCGACACGCCGGCCGGCCGCGCGGTGATCGCCGAGCTCCGCGCGACGCACGGCAGCTGACGCGGCATCGACCTTGCCCCCGGACGGAGAGCCCACCATGCCATTCCCCCCACCGTGCCGCGTGCGTCGGTCCCACCCCGCGTTCACCCTGGTCGAACTGCTCGTGGTGATCGCGATCATCGCGGTGCTGGTCGGGCTCCTGCTCCCGGCCGTGCAGAGCGCCCGCGAGGCCGCCCGCCGGTCGTCGTGCCAGAACAACCTCAAGCAGGTGGCGTTCGCGGCGCTCAACCACGAGAACGCGAAGCACCACCTGCCCACCGGCGGCTGGGGGCTCGCCTGGACCGGCGATCCCGACCGCGGGTTCGGGCCGCGGCAGCCGGGGGGCTGGATCTACTCGATCCTGCCGTTCATCGAGGAACAGGCCCTGTATGCGCTCGGCGCCGGGCAGACCGGTGCGGCGCGGCAGGCCGCCAACCGGCAGCGGATCGAGACGCCCATCGCAACCCTCTACTGCCCGTCGCGGCGGGCCCCATCGAGGTTCCCGTGGGCGCAGTCCTGGAGCTTCGTCGACACGTCGACGCCGCAGGCCGTGGCCCGGGCCGACTACGCCGCGAACGGCGGCAGTGGGTACCACCAGACGGGCGAGCCGACCGCCGCGCCGTGGCCGAGCGGGCCCGCGGGCGGCGACCGCAACGCCGGCCCGCCCGACCTCGCCCGCGGCAGCGACACGACGGCCATGGCCCACTTCCGGCGACTCGCGGCCACCACCACGGGCGTGGTGCACGCCGGCAGCGCCGTGCGGATGGTGCAGCTGCAGGACGGCGCGAGCAAGACGCTGCTCGTCGGCGAGAAGTCGGTCGATCCCACCGCCTACCCGAACGGCACCGACGCGGGCGACAACGAGGCCGCCCTGATGGGCATGGGACGGGACGTCGTCCGCTGGGGCCGCGACGCCTCGGGCACCGTGCTGCCGCCGATGCAGGACCGCGCGGGCCAGAACCATGCGAACGCGTTCGGGGCGGCCCACGCGGCGGGCTTCGGCGCGGCCTTCGGCGACGGGTCGGTGCGGACGATCGCCTTCGAGGTCGATCCGGCCGCGTTCGTGGCCGTCACGGGCCGCAACGACGGCCAGCCCATTCCCGAGGGCCTGTGACGTGGCCGCCGGGGCGCGGAGGGCGCGCGGGTTGCAGGCCACGCATCGGGCTCTGGGCATCGTCCTCGCCGTGGTCGTCACGCTGGCCACGCCCGGATCCGCTCAGGCCGCCGACGATGCCGTCACGATCCATGTCGCCGTGGACGGCAGCGACGCGTGGTCGGGCCGGCTCGCCACGCCGAGTGCAGACCGGTCGGATGGGCCGCTCGCGACGCCGGCTGCGGCCCGCGACGCGGTGCGACGGCTGCGGGCCGACGGCGGGCAGCCGCGCGAGGTGGTGATCCACGCGGGTCGGTACGAACTCTCCGCACCACTCCGCCTCACGG
>JBIIMU010000252.1:0-4658 GCA_044337845.1 Pirellulales bacterium
CGGCCTCGCGCTGGTGGCGGTGGCGGCGACCGCCCTCGCCCAGGGGCCCGTGGTCCGCTACGGCGATCCGGTGCCGCGGGACGTCCGCGAGATGTACGACGCCGGGCTGCGGTACCTGATCAAGACTCAGGACGAGAGCGGGGCGTGGAAGGACGGACAGGCCGGTCCCGGCGTCACCGGGATGGCGGTGATGGCGCTCCTGGCGTCGGGCGAGGATCCCAATCACGGCCCCTACCGCGTGCCGATCCGCAAGGCGCTCCGCAGCATGATCGTGTCGCAGAACGCCGAGACGGGCTTCCTCGGCTCGGGCCAGGGGCACGACAGCATGTACCAGCACGGCTTCGGGATGCTCGCGCTCTCCGAGGCCTACGGCACCGTCGACGACCGCACGCTCTGGACCGAGGCCAGCGCCGGCGGCCAGAAGGGGCGGCCCATCGGCCAGGCGCTCGAGCTCGCGGTGCGGTGTGCCGTGACGAGTGCCCAGAACAACCCGCACGGGGCGTGGCGGTATTCGCCCGACGCCAAGGACGCCGACACCTCGGTGAGCGGCGCGGTGCTGATGGGCCTGCTCGGCGCGCGGAACGCGGGGATCGAGGTGCCCGACGAGACGATCGACAAGGCGATCAAGTACTACGCCTCGATGACGGGGCCGAACGGGCAGCTCGGGTATTCCGGCGGCCCCGGCGGCGGCAGCGACGCGGTGACGAGCATCGGCGTGCTGGTGACCGCGATCGCCCGCCAGAAGGCCCTGCCGCAGTACGCGAAGGCCGCGTCCTACCTCAAGGGGCGGTCGCTCGGCGGTGACTCCGGCGGCGAAGGCTATCCCACCTACACCCGCTACTACCGGGCCCAGGCCCTCTTCCAGGCCGACGTGGCCGCCTGGGAGAAGTGGAATGCCGGGCTCGTCAAGGAGATGAAGAGCATGCAGGCCAAGGACGGCAGCTTCTCCGGGTTCGCGGGCCGCGGCGGCGGCTTCGGCGGCACGGTCGACACGTCGCTGGCGCTCCTCTCGCTGGCGGTCAACTACAAGTTCCTCCCGGTGTACGAACGATGATTCGCACGACACGGCGTCTCCGCGCGGCCTTCGTCGCCGTGGCCTGCCTCGCGGTCACGGCGGGCGCGTCCGCGCGCGGCGCCGAGGACGTCGTCGAGATCGATGGCGTCCAGATCGTGGAGGGGCAAGTCGTGGACGTGCCCGGCGCCATGCTCGTGCCGGCCGACGCCGACGGCGAGTTTGCGTTCGAGGAGGCCATGGACGTGCCCCCGCCGGCCGCGGCGCCGGTGCCGGCGGGCGTGTTTCTCGGGCTCGGCCTCCGGGCCATGTTCAACGCGCTGGCGCCGCTTCCGCAGCCGGCCGAGCCGATCCCGGCCGACGAGGCCGCCGACGGCGAGATGCCCAAGGACCCGCGGGCGGCGCAGCAGTGGCAGCAGCGGAAGCAGATCCGCCAGCAGGCCGTCCACATGGAGCAGCTCTTCCAGCCGCTCCTCCGCACGGAGCTCGAGATGATCCGGCAGGCCTGCCCCGACCTCGCGCCCGCCGCCCGGCGGGAGGTGCTCGCCGCCGGCAAGGCGGCCGTCACCAAGACGGCGCTCGACATGGCCACGCGGCAGATGCTCGGCGGCCAGCCGCGGCGGGTGTTCGACGCGCGGCGGTCGATCCAGGAACCGATCGCCCGGGCCCTCGAGCCCCATGCCGCGAAGGACGAGTTCGCCGCCTACACGCAGGAGCAGCAGGCCCGCATGGACCGCCGCGCCGCCGCCGCCCGGGTCGCGATCCTCGCGAAGCTCGATCGGCGGCTGGAGCTCTCGGCCACGCAGCGGCAGGCGATCGAGGACGATCTGGCCCGCCGCTGGGACGACGCGTGGCTCCGGGAGCTCGACGACAACGGCATGGTGATCAACAACGAGCGGCTGGCGCCCGACTACGCCAACGCCTGCATCGAGCCCCATCTCGACGAGCAGCAGAAGGATGCCTGGCAGCGGTGGCGGCGGGCGGCGGGCGTCGGCGTCGTGGGCATGCACGTGGGCTGGAACCTCGACGGCCAGGGCCTGCACCAGGAGGACGACTGGTGGACGCGTTGACCGTGGGCCGGAGGCGGTGGGGGGCGGCGTGGCGCGCCGCGGTCGGGCTCGCGGTGTGCGCGGCCGGACCGGCCCTGGCCGAGGACGACCGCGTGGTGGAGGAGCCCAGCGCCGCGCAGGCGCAGGCCGACCAGCAGCACCTCATCGACCTCGGTGCCAACTTCGACGCCAACCTCTTCGAGCAGCAGGGGAACGGCTGGGTTCTCCGCGGCGGCAACGGGATCCAGGTGCAGGGCCGGGTGCGGATGATCGTCAACGGCCGGGTGGTGCTCGGCGGCGGCAATGCCGCCGGTGCCGACGACCGGCCGCCCGAGTCGCCGACCCACGCGCGGGCCAGGGCCGTGGCCGCGCAGCGGCTGGAGCGGATCGCCGCGGCCTGCGAGCTGACCGACCGCCAGCAGCTGCAGCTGCGGCTGGCGGTCGAGTCCGACATCCGCCGGTTCGCCGCCGCGATCGACACCATGCGGACGAAGTACGCCGGCGTGCAGGTGAACCTCAACGATCAGGAGGGGCAGAAGACGTGGCACCAGTTCCAGCAGGACGTGGAACAGTGCCGGCGGCTGCTCCGGGGGCTGTTCGAGGGCGACTCCCTCTTCGCCCGCTCGCTCTCGACCACGCTCGACGCGGCGCAGCTGGCCGGCATCGAGACTGAGACCAGGGAGCGGCGGGCCTTTCGCTGGCGGGCGATGGTGTCGGCCACGCTCGTGCGGCTCGACGACATGCTGGGCCTCACCCAGGCCCAGCACGACGTGGTCGAGCGGGCGCTCCTCGCCCGGCAGCCCGCGCTGCGGGTCGACGCGCTCGCCCCCGAGCAGGACAACACCCACCTCCACCAGAACCTGGTCTATCTCGTGCTCTCGGGGAGCGACCCCGAGCCGCTGCGGGCCGCGGTCAGCGAGCGGCAGTGGCGGTCGCTCTCGCTCCTGATGAATCAGGGCAAGTCGATGCGGTCGTGGATCGAGCAGCAGGGGATCCTCGACGAGCCGCCCCCCGCTGCGGCCGCGCCGCAGCGGCGGATGAACGGTCGCCGGCCCAAGGCCCCGGTCGCGCCGGAGTGAACGATGGTCGCCGGCTGGTGGTCGACGGTGGCGGGCCTCGTGGCGCTGGGCCAGGTCGGCGGCGCGGAGCCCGTCGCGGTGCCGCTGCCGCTCGGCGGCGAAGTGATCGGGATCGTGGCCGAGGAACCGGCCGCGGTCGGGATCGTCCGCGTGCAGGTGCCCGTGTTCGCGGAGCCGCTCGAGCTGCCGGTGGGCGGACCTGACCGTTCGCCGGCGACGCAGGCCGATGGCGACGCTCCGCTTCCGGACCTCGTCGGGCTGCCGGGCCGCGTGGGCCTGCTCACCGCCGAGGGGATGAGGATCGTCGGCTGCCTGGCCGACTGCGGCGATGGCCGGATCGGCTGGCAGCCGCTCGGTGGACCGCGGGCGATTCCCTTCGCCGCCGGTGCCGCGGCCAGGATCGACTATCGGGGGCTCGACGCCGTCGGCGGGCCGGGCGTGGTCCTCGCGCGTCGCGGCGCCGCCGAGGGCTGGCAGGTGGTCGACGTGATGGCCGGCGGCCCCGCGGCCCGCGACGGCCGCCTGCGCGTCGGGGACCTCGTGGAGACGTGCGCGGACGGGGCGCATGGGCGGCCGGTCGCGCTGCGGAGCGTGAAGGCAGAGTCGCTGAAGCTGCTGCTGGTCGGTCCCGTCGGGTCGGTGGTGAGGCTGGGCGTGGCCCGGGACGACGGCGACCACGAGATCACGGTCGTCCGCGACCCGTCCGGGCTCGACGACCTCGCCGGTGCGGCCCGCAGGGACGTGCTCGACCGCGCGTCGGCGGTGCGGCAGTCGCTCTCCGGTGCGGTTTCCGGTGGGCCCGCCACGGTGCACCTCCGCTCCGGGGAGTCGTTCACGTGCAGCGTGATCCGCGGCGACGCCACCGGCGTGCGGCTGCGGCTCGGCGCGGACCGCGAGGTGGAGATCCCGGGCGAGAGCCTGCGGGCCATCGAGCTCTCCTCGGCCGGCGTGCGGCCGATCCTCAAGCAGAAGCTCGCGCGGCTCCTCACGCTGCCGCGGTCGCAGCAGGCCGCGCCGCCGACGCACGTCGTGCGGCTCGCCTGGGGCGATTACCTCCGCGGTCGGCTCGTGGGCATCGATGCCGGCACGGTGCGCTTCGACGTGCTCGGCGACGTGAAGAACCTGCCGCGGCGCGACGTCGCCCGCATCATCCGGCTCGCACCGGCCGACGCTGCGGTGCCCAGCCTGGCCGACGACCTCGCCGCCCGCGGCGGACTGCCGCTGGTGGTCGTGGGGGGCGACGGGCGGAGGCTGGCCGTGGCCGCGACGGGCCTGACCGGCGGCGAGGTCGTGGGCACGAGCCCCACGCTCGGACCCACGAGCGTGTCGCTCGCCGCCGCCGCGACGGTGCTGGTGGGCGAGGCGATCGACGAGGTGTCGGCCGCGGAGCTCCCGTATGCCCAGTGGGTGCTCGCCCCGGCGGGCGGGGCCGCGCGGAATCCCGCCGCCCGCCCCTGACGAGGGCCGTCAGGCCCCGGGCGTGGGCAGGAGCTCGGGGGCCGGGGTGTCGGGCTTCGC
>JBIIMU010000012.1:0-17030 GCA_044337845.1 Pirellulales bacterium
CGACCGGGCTCGTTTCCGCGAAAAACCGCGTTCGCCGCCGGCCGAGGCGGTCATTCGCCGAGCATCGGCCCCGCCTTGGCGGCCAGTTTTTCGCGAATCCGGCTGACCCGCATCCGCAGGGCTCCCGACGTCGAGCCGAACATCTCGGCGAGCTCCTCGTAGTCGTGGTTCTCGGCGAATCGCATCAGCACCAGGGCGCGATCCTCCTCGTCGAGATGCTCCAGCACCTTGCGGGCGTCGTGGGCGGCATCCACGGCGGCCTCGGGGGACGACTGGGGATCGGCATGCGCCTCGACGAGGCTGACCTCGCCCCCCGGGTCGGACGACTCCCGCCGCCGCCGCCTCGACCTCGACCGCCGCAGCGTCAGGCAGGTGCGGATCGCGACCCCGTGCAGCCAGGTGGAGTAGCGGCTGCGGCCCGCGAACTTGCCCCGCTCGAAGAACAGCCGCACGAAGACCTCCTGCGCGGCGTCTTCGGCGTCGTGCTCGGTGCCCATCAGCCGCCAGCACACCCGCCAGACCCGTTCCCGATACCGGTCCATGAGCGCGGTGAAGGCCACGCCGTCGGAGCCTTCGCGTGCCGCCAGCGACGCCAACTCCTCGTCGGAGAGCGACGCCGGGTCGGATTGGCGGGGCGACTCCATGCGCACGAGGCTCGCAAACGAGGGGTGGGGGCGGGCTCCCGGCGGCCAAGGATAGCCGCCGACGGGCTCCCGGACGGCGGTTTCGTCCCGTCCTGCAGGCCGTGTGGGCCAGGGGCGGCGCCGGTTTCCGGCCGCGTGCTAGAGTTTCAGGCAGGGGACACGAGTGAGCGAGGAACGGGCCGACACTGCCGAGGCGAGCACGACCGGACTCCGTCCGCAGCAGGGGATGCTGCGCCCGTCTCCGGAGGAGCGACTGCCGCGGGCCGCCCTGTCGGTCGCGGCCAACCTCTCCGGCACCGAGTCGCTCCTCTGGATCGGACGGCCGTCGGAGAAGGTGGTCCGCGGCTACTGGACCTTCGCCGCCCTCTGCTTGGTCGCCCTGACGCCGCTCCTGTATCTCGCGATCGAGCGGAACGCCGGGCCTGCCGCGGTCGCCGGCGTGCTCCTGGGCATGGCCCTTCCGACGCTCTGGGCGGCCTGGAAGCAGTCGCTGGTGCGGCACACGAGCTACGAGCTCACCACCGAACGGCTCCGCGTGACGCACGGCATCTTCTCGCTCGAAGTGGACGACGTCGAACTGTATCGCATCAAGGACATTCACGTGCGACAGCCCCTGGTGCAGCGAGTGTTCGGGCTCGGGTCGATCCTGATCTGGTCGAGCGACGTGACCCTCCCCCGCTGCCGCATCCACGCCCAGCCGATCGGCGTGGTGCGGGAACTCCGCGAACAGATCCGCCTGCTCTCCGAGGATCTCCGCGACCGGAAAGTCGTGCGGAACGCGACCTGACCGGCCGCCTCGCCGCGGCCCCTCAGCCGAGCGCCGCCGCAGCGCGGGCGATCGCGGCATCGACCGCGGCGCCGCTCTCGGCCTCCGCCACGATCCGCACGATCGGCTCGGTGTTGCTCGCCCGCACGAGGAGCCAGCCCCCTGGCCAGTCGAGCCGCAGGCCGTCGAGCCGGCTGGCCGTCGCCTCGGCAAACGCCCCCTCGATCCGCCGCAGGCCCGCGGCGAGGCCCGGCCCGCGGAGTTCCGGCGAGAGCGCGATCTTCGTCTTCTTCATCACCAGCGGCGGCAGCGCCGCGGCCAGCCGCTCCACCGTGGTCGCCTCGACCGCGAGCCGCTCGAGCACCAGGGCCATCGCGATGAAGCTGTCGCGGACGAGCACCACCCGGGGATCGATCACGCCGCCGTTGCCCTCGCCGCCGAGGATGGCGCCGCGGGCGAGCATCTCGTCGACCACGTTGGCCTCGCCCACCTTCGACACGTGGCAGGCCACCCCGTGCCGCCGGGCGATCGCGGCCGTCATCCCGCTCGTGGAGCAGTTCACGACCACCGGCCCCGGAGTCTTCGTGAGCACCGCCTCGACGGCGAGCGCGAGCGTGGCCTCCTCGCCGATGTATCGGCCCTCGGCGGTCGCGATCGCGAGCCGGTCGGCGTCGGGATCCTGGAAGAAGCCGACGTCGGCTCCGCAGGCCGCGATCATCGGCAGCAGATCGGCCAGGTTCTCGGCCGTGGGCTCGGGCTCGTGCCCGAACAGGCCGTCGGGCGTGTCGCCCTCGATCACGAGTTCGCAGCCGAGGTGCTGGAGCAGCGGCCGCGCGACGCGGCTGCCGGCGCCGTGACCGCTGTCGAGCCAGACCTTCGGCCGGCGGCGGCGGATCGCCTCGACGTCCACGCAGGCCGCCACGCGGGCCACGTGGGCCGGCGTCCCGTCGTGCTCGATCACGCGGCCCCGCGGCCCGGCGCCCGGTGCCGGCGGCATGCCGGGAGAGAGCGCCTCGTAGCCGCGGAGCACCTCGCGGCCGGCGTCGGCCGTGAGCACGCGGCCGGCGGCCGAGAAGAGCTTGAGCCCGTTGTAGCGGGCCGGGTTGTGGCTGGCCGAGATCTGCACGCCGCCGACCGCGGACCGATCACGGACCACGATGCCGATCGTGGGCGTGGCCGCCGCCCCGCAGTCGATCACGTCGCGACCGAGAGCGGCGAGGTGGTCGGCGATCGCGGCCGCGAGCATCGGCCCGCTCTGCCGGCCGTCGCGGCCGATCACGACCGGGCCCGGCGGCAGCGTGGCGGCGAAGGCGTGCACGTAGCGCACGGCGACGTCCGGCGTCAGCGTGGCACCCACCACGCCGCGCAGGCCGGAAACGCTCACGATCAACGGTTCGTCGGGGGAGGCTTCGTGGCTCATCGGGGCCGCAGTATAAAAGCCCGCGGCGCGGTCCGCCGCTGACCCGTGTCCTGCCCCGGAGAATCGCCATGTCCAGCCCCTCCCCCGCCGACGTCGCCCGCCTCCTCGACGCGATCGCGGCCGCCCGGGCCGCGGGCACGATCACCGAGCACTCGGCCGCCGCGATGCGCGACTGGCTCACGCAGCCGCGCTACGCCGAGTTTGCCGGCGAACTGGCGACGCGGATCGAGCGGGGCCTCTGGAAGGAACTCGACGACGCCTTCTGGACCGTGATCCCGTTCGGCACCGGGGGCCGCCGCGGCACGATGTATCCCGTGGGCTCCAACGCGATCAACGACCGCACCATCGGCGAGAGCGCCCAGGGACTCGCCGACTACGTCCGCAGCACGCTCGCTCCCGGCCAGACGCCCACCTGCGCCATCGCCCACGACACCCGCCACCGCTCCGACCATTTCGCGAAGCTCTGCACGGAGGTGCTCCTGGCTGCCGGGTTCAAGGTGTTTTTCCTCCGGGGTGTGCGGAGCACGCCGGAGCTCTCGTTCGCCGTCCGCCACACCCACAGCCTCTGCGGCATCATGGTGACGGCGAGCCACAACCCGCCGACGGACAACGCCGTGAAGGTCTACTGGGCAGGCGGCGTGCAGGTGCTCCCCCCGCACGACAAGGGGATCATCGACCGCGTGATGAAGGTCGAGACGGTCGCGCGGCAGCCGTTCGACGAGGGCGTGGCGGCCGGCCGGGTGCTGTTCGTCGAGGAGGAGGTCGACGCGGCGTTCGTGAAGGCGGTGCTGCTGCAGTCGGCCCCCGGCCCACGCGACATCTCGATCCTCTATTCGCCGCTCCACGGCGTGGGGGCCACGGCCGTCGTGCCGGTGCTGGAAGGGGCGGGCTTCAGGCGGCTGCGGGTCTACGGCCCGCACGAGAAGCCCGACGGGGATTTCCCGAACGTGCCCGGCCACGTGGCCAACCCCGAGAATCCGGCGGTGCTCACCGGGCCGATCGAGGAGGCCAAGGCCCGCGGCGACGACCTCGTGATGGCCAGCGACCCTGACTGCGACCGGCTCGGAGCCGCCGCGCCGCTCACGCGCGCCCCTGGCGCGGCGTGGGCCACCTTCACCGGCAACCAGCTCTGCGCCCTGCTCTGCGAGCAGGCGATCCACGGGCGGAAGATCCGCGGCGAGGCCCGGCCCGGCGACTACGTGGTGACCACGATCGTGACCAGCGGCCTGGTGCGGCGGATCGCGGAGTCGCACGGCCTGAGCGTGGACGACACGCAGCTCGTGGGCTTCAAGTGGATCTGCGCCGCGGTGGACCAGCACGGCCCCGAGCGGTTCGTGTTCGGCACCGAGGAGTCGCACGGCTACGTGGCCGGCACGCACGTCCGCGACAAGGACGCCGCCGTGGCGGCCCTGCTCATGGCCGAGCAGACGGCGGCCCTGAAGGCGGCCGGGCGGTCGCCGCACGAACTGCTCGACGACCTGTTCGTGAAGCACGGCTGCCACGTGGAGCGGACGATCAACGTGATGCTGCCCGGCGCCACGGGCATGGGCCGCATGAAGGAGATCATGGCGGCGCTGCGGGCCACGCCGCCCACGTCGTTCGGCGGTCTCGACGTGGTCCGCACCCGCGACCAGGCCGGCCTCCAGACCTGGACGCCCGGCGCCACGCCCACCGGCTACCCCGGTGTGAAGAGCGACGTGGTGCTCTTCGACCTCGCCGGCCCCGGAGCCGGCACGCTCGCGACCGACGGCCGTTTCCCGCCGCTCGGCAACGCCGTCGCCGCGCGGCCTTCGGGCACCGAGCCCAAGATCAAGTTCTATCTCTTCGCCGTCGCGCCGCCGGGTCCGGCCGCGGACCTGGCCGCGACGAAGGCGACGCTCGCCGCGCAGCTCGACGCGGTCGAGAAGGATCTCCGCGGGCTCTTGGGCGTGTGAGCCGCGGGCCTTCCCGTTGTGACACGCCCGCTCGCCCGCTACCCTCCCCCGCCCGGCCTCCGTCGGCGACGGGCCCCGAGGATGCTTCCGTGGCACCACCGCACCAGCGGCCCATCATCCACGTCTGCATAACGCTGGCCGCGGCGCTGATCGCCGGCGCGCCGGCCGCAACGCGCGCCGCGGGCGACGACGCGGGGCCGTCGCTGGCCGAGCCGTGGCCGCCCACCCCGGAGCGGATCGCGCTCTTGCCGCCCGTGGAGTTCAACCTCGAGGAAGACACCTTCGCCAGCGAGCCGATCGCCGATGCCGATCCCGAAGCGGGCACCCGACGACCGCGCCGCGGGGGCGGGCCCTTCGGCGCGGCGGCGCCGGTGTCCATCGGCGGCTTCTGGGCCGCGCCCACGCCGGTCGTGCGGCAGCCGGGAGACCTCGGCATGAACGCCCAGTTCGCCCGCGTCGGCATCCCGCTCGTGCCCCCGCAGGAGGGCGCGCCCCTGTGGATCGGCATCGGCAGGTTCGGCCGGCTGGAGCTCTCCACCGACGCGATCCTCCCCGACTCCAACCAGCCCGTGCCCGACCAGCTCTGGCTCGTCGAGACCGGGCTCACGCACATCCGGCCGCTCGCCCGCGGCGGCACGCTCGGCGGCACCTTCCTCTTCGGCTCGGCGAGCGACCGGCCCTTCGCGGCAGGCCGCGACCTCACGCTGATGGCGATCGGCTTCTGGAACACGCCGGCGGCCAACGACCGCGACGAATGGAACTTCAGCCTCTTCTATTCGCCGACGTCGCAGCTGCCCTATCCGCTGCCCGGCGCGGCCTATGCGTGGCGGCCGAGCGACGCGCTCGAGGCGAAGATCGGGGTGCCGGCCTCCGTCGAATGGCGACCCGACGACGACTGGACGTTGTCCGCGGTCTACTTTCCGCTCGTCAACGTGGCGGTCGAGGCCCGCCGCCGGCTGGGCGACGACTGGGCCCTCCTCGCCTTCTACCGCACCGACACCCAGATCTACTTTCTCGCCGATCGGCTGCTCGACGACGAGCGGTTGTACGTGTTCGACCAGCGGGCGGCCGTGGGCCTGGAGCGGTCGCTCGGCGGCGGGTTCACCATCGAGGCCCTCGCGTCGTGGCTCTTCGACCGCGAACTCTTCCAGGGCACGAACTTCACGTCGGGCCGCACGGATGTCGTGGAGTTCGGGGCGGGACCGGCCCTCTCGCTGCAGCTGCTCTGGCGACGCTGACGACGGCGAACCGATTCCGCGATTGCCCCGTGCGGCTCCGCGTGGTAGGGTTGATCGCAGTGATGAAGGTGGTCGTTCGGCCTCGAGCCGATGTTCGTCCACCGCGATCGCCATCTCTCGAAGTGGCTGTCGCCGGCGGCATGGCCCTTCCCGGGCCCCGCAGGCGGCCTTCTCGCCGGGCAGGCAGTGATCCATCGCCAGACCTGCGGTGCATTCCCGTCAGCCTGACGGGGCCGCGGTCAGCCCCTTCGCCCCACCTCCGCCCCGCGGCCTCGAGCCAGGCATCCTGCCCGGGCCCGCGCGGCATCCCGTATCCACAGGATTCTCCATGACCACGCCCCACGACTCCACGACCGACAGCCCCATCCTCGCCACCTCCTTCGCCGACCTGGGCCTCTCGCAGCAGCTGCTCCGGGCCCTCGCCGACGAGGGCTACGCCACGCCCACGCCGATCCAGGCCAAGGCGATCCCCCACGTGCTCGCCGGCCGCGACCTCTTCGGCTGCGCCCAGACGGGCACCGGCAAGACGGCCGCCTTCGCCCTGCCGCTCATCGACCGCCTCCGTGAGAACCAGCGGAAGGCCGAGCCCCGCCGCTGCCGCGTGCTCGTGCTCGCCCCCACCCGCGAGCTCGCCGCCCAGATCCACGAGAGCTTCCTGGCCTACGGCCGGCACTCGGGCCTGCGGGCGGCGGTGATCTACGGCGGCGTCGGCCAGCAGCCGCAGGCCCGCGCGATGCAGCACGGCGTGGACGTGCTCGTGGCCACACCCGGCCGGCTGCTCGACCTCGTCAGCCAGCGGCTCGTCGACATCCGCGCGGTGGAATACCTCGTGCTCGACGAGGCCGACCGGATGCTCGACATGGGCTTCATCCACGACGTCCGCAAGATCGTGGGCCAGCTGCCCCGCGATCGCCAGACGCTGTTCTTCTCGGCCACGCTTCCCGCCGAGGTCCGCGATCTCGCCGACTCGATGCTCCGCAGCCCGCTCGAGGTGCGGACCGCGCCGCGATCGACGCCCGCCGAGACGGTGAGCCAGTCGGTGGTGTTCGTGCCCAAGCGGGAGAAGAAGGCGCTGCTCGTGAAGCTCCTCCGCGAGGAGGCGACGGGGCGGGTGATCGTGTTCGCCCGCACGAAGCACGGCGCCGACAAGCTCCACCGCGATCTGGAGAAGGCCGGCATCGACGCCGCCGCGATCCACGGCAACAAGTCGCAGGCCCAGCGGGAGAAGGCGCTCGCCGCCTTCAAGTCGCCGCGGCCGCCGGTGCTCGTGGCGACCGACATCGCCGCCCGGGGCATCGACGTGGACGACGTGGCCCACGTGGTCAACTACGAACTCCCGCACGAGCCCGAGACCTACGTGCACCGCATCGGCCGCACGGGCCGAGCCGGGCAGACCGGCGCCGCGGTGAGCTTCTGCGACGCCGAGGAGCGGTCGCGGCTGGTGGCGATCGAGCGGCTCCTGAAGCGGTCGATCCCGGCCCGCAACGAGCCGCCGGCGGGCCACGCCGACGACGTCGAGGCCGCGCCGCCGCGGGAGCGGTCGGGCGCGCCGCGGGAGAACTCGGCGCGGCGGACGCGGGGCCGCGGCCGGCCGAGCCGGGGCGGTCGCGATTCCGGCCGCAGTTCGGGCCGCGAGCGGCCGGCTGCAACCGCCTCCGCGGCGGCCGTGGTGGCACCGCCTCAGCCCGCCAGGCCGGCCCGCCGCAAGCACCGCCGGGCCCTGTAATCGGGGGCGGTCTCCCGTCGCCCCGACCGGCACGGTCGCCCTATACTCGACGGCCATGGCAGCGGGGACGGTGCGGACGTTCGATCAGTGGTGGCGACGGCACGCCCGCATCGCCCGGGCGTGCTGCGCCGCCGTCATGCTGGTGGGGGGATTCGTCGCGGGGGTGGCGCCGGCCGCGCCCCCGTCGTCGGCGTACAAGCTCGTGCTCGCCGACACCTTCGACGAGCCGACGCTCGACACCATGAAGTGGAGCTACCACTACCCATGGGGTCGCCAGCACAATCACCAGGGCTACATGACGGAGGAGCGCGTCGTCATCACCAACGGGGTGCTCGACCTCGAGGCGAAGACCGGTCGCCATCCCAATGCCACCGACTTCTGGCGCGACGACTTCGGCTGGCAGCAGGTCAACTATACGACCGGCGCCATCAACACCTCCGGCAAGCTGAACATCACCCGCGGCTACATCGAGGCCAGCGTCAAGCTCTACGGATCGATCGGCAGCTGGCCGGCGATCTGGATGCTCAGCAACGGCTGGCCGCCCGAGATCGACCTGCTGGAGTTTCCGCGGGGCAGCGGCGGGGGCCTCTCCAACAACAACAACACCGCGATGTTCAATTACCACTACACGAACTCCGCGGGCAGCAATGCCTCCTACTACAAGCGCGACACCGGCCTGCCGACCCTCACCGACGGGTTCAACACCTTCGCGCTGGAGTGGACGAGTTCGGCGATCAACTTCTACGTGAACGACTCGCTGCGACACACGGTGACCGACGCCGCGGCGATCGCCGACGCCTCCAACATGTATCTGCTCCTCAACCAGGGCGTCGGCGGCTGGGCCGGCGACGTCACCGGCCCCTTCGAGTCGCACTTCTGGATCGACTCCGTGAGGGTCTGGCAGATTCCGTCGGCCGGCACCGACACCACCTGGAAGACGACGGTCGGCTCGGGGAGCTGGGACACCTCGGGCAACTGGTCGGCGGGCGTGCCGCGTTTCGAGGACGCGATCGCCCGGTTCGGCGGCAACGCCAATGCCGCCGTCGCGGCGACGTGGTCCAACTCGCGAACCGTGGGCGGCCTGCACTTCGACTCCACCACGACCGCGTACACGCTCGGCAGTCGCTCAGGCAGCCTGCAGATCGCGAAGGCGGCCGGCGGGGCCAGCGGCTCGATCTTCATGACGCAGGCCACGAACCAGCAGCAGACCATCGCCTCGCGGCTCGAGCTCTACGACGGCGTGACGGTGACCACCAACTCGCCGACGGCCCCGCTCGTGATCAGCGGCACCGTGATCGGGCCGGGCCGCCTCGAGAAGACTGGGCCGGGGGTGCTCGTGCTCTCGGCGAGCAACACCTTTCGGGGCGGGCTCCAGTCGCTGTCCGGCGGCAGCGTGGGCGACCTCGGCACGATCCGCCTCACGCACTCGGCCGCCGCCGGCGCGGGCACCGTGGCCCTGCCGGCGTCGAACGCCTCGAGCATCGTCGTCGAGCTCCAGAACGGGATCGACGTGCCCAACGACCTCACCACGGCCGGCCGGTCGAGCTTCACGTTTCTCCGCAATGCCTCCGGCTCGAACACCTGGTCGGGCGACATCACGATCACCGGGCTCGGCGGCGGCTACGCGATCGACGCGGCGGCCGGCACACTGCGGCTCGCCGGCCGCCTGACGACGACGCTCGCCAACGCCACGAATCGCGTGATCCGCCTCGTGGGCTCGGGCTCGGGCGTCGTGACCGGCGACGTCCGCGACGGTGCCACCACGAAGGTCGGGCTCGCGAAGGACGGCCCGGGCACCTGGGTGCTCAGCGGAACCGGCAGCGGCTTCTCGGCTGGCACGACCGTGACCCAGGGCACGCTCGTGGCCACGAGTGCGGCGGCGCTCGGCACCGGCACGGTGGCCGTGCAGGGGGGCATCCTGCGGATCGAGCGTGATGCGTCGCTCGGCCCCGTGGCCATCACCGGCGGCAGGCTCGTGCTCCCGGCCGCCACCCCGGTGGCCGTGGCCATGGCGTCGCTCACGATCGGTGGCACGGCCGAGGGGCTGATCGACGTCGGGCGCGGGCGACTGACGATTGCCGGCGGCGGCGGGGAGCAGGTGCTGCGGGCCGCCCTCGCCACCGGCCGGAGCGATGGCTCATGGAATGGCTCGGCGGGCATCACGTCGTCGGCCGTGATGGCGGACCTGCAGGCGGGCGTCCCTCGGTCGCTGGGGTGGCTCGACGCCGGCGACGGCACGCTCTCGATCGCCTACGCGGCCCCCGGCGACACCAACATCGACGGCGGCGTGGACATCCTCGACGCCGCGAACTTCATGGCCGGTGGGGCGTTTGACTCAGGCGTGCCCGGCGACTGGAGCCAGGGCGACTTCGGCTACGACGGCCTCGTGGACATCCTCGACGCCGCCGAGTTCATGGCGACCGGGCTCTTCGATGTGGGCGACTACCGCGGCGGCGCGGGACTCACCACGCCCGTGCCCGTGCCCGAGCCGGCAGCGTGCGGGCTCACCGCCGCGATCGGCATGCTCGTCGCCGCGCGGCGGCTCCGGCCACGAGCGCCGGCGCCACGGCGGTGATGACCCACACCGCGGGCTCGGGCACAGCGGCCACTCCCGCCGCCCCCGAGCCGTTGTAGCCACCGGCGTCGTAGAGACCGGTCGAGAGAAAGTCGGCCGCATCCAGGATGTCCACGAGGCCGTCGTAGGTGAAGTCGCCCTCGCTCCAGGTCGCGAGCGACGAGGAGTCGAACTGGCCGGCGGCGAGGAAGTTGGCCGTGTCGAGCAGGTCCACCTGCCAGTCGAGGTTCGTGTCGCCCGGGGCCGCGTAGGCGAGCGCCATCGCCCCGTCGCTCTCCGCCAGCCAGCCCACGCCCCGCGGGGCCGGTCCATCGGCCGCGGCCACGGCGGTCGAGGTCACCCCCGCAGGACCGCGCCAGTCGCCGCCGCCACGCCCCGACTGCAGGCCGGCCTGGATCGCCACGGGATCGTAGGAACCGGCCCGCAGCGACACGCGGCCATTCGACACGTCGAGGGTGCCACCGGCGAGGCGGAGGCCTCCGAGGGAGGCCGACAGGCCGGGCGCGACCCGGACGGTGCCTCCCGACTCGATCCGCACCGTGCCCGAGGCCAGCGCCGTCTCGTGGGCCACGACGACGGCCCCACCGCGAATCGTCGTCGGCCCGGCTGGTCCGCCCGACCCCGTCAGCACCAGGGCCCCGGCCCCGGTCTTGAGCAGGCCCGCGGCGGCGACCAGCGGCACCGCGACCGTGGCCGTGCCTCCGGCGATCACGTCGATCTGATTGAGGGCGGACGTGGTGCCGGCGAGGATCACCCGCCCGCCGACGCCCTCGAGACGCGCCTGGGCACCACGAAACTCAAGCCCCAGCCCCACCGACACGTCCCCGGTGAGTCGGACGACCGCCTGCGTCGGCGTGAACACGGCCCGCCGCTGGGCGTTCCACGCCGCCGCCGAACCGCTGCCGGTCGTCCAGTTCGTGGCGGCCGCCGACCAGGTGCCCGTGCCCGCCACCGACCATGACAGCGCCGGGAGGCCAATGCGAAACACGCTGCCGCCGTACGAGACCAGGTAGACGTTGCCGGCCGCATCCTCGCCGAAGGACGAGATGTTGCCGATCGTCCCGGCGGTCGTGGTGGTCGAGGCGGTCCAGTCCGTCCGGCTGGTGAAGTTCGTGCCGTTGAACGCCGCAGGCGTGGTCCCGTTGAACATCAGCGAGAACAGCCGGCCGCGGACGTAGTCGCCGAAGAAGTACTGCCCGTCGAGCGCGGCGACCGGTCCGCGGTAGACGTAGCCGCCGGTCACGCTCAGACCCTGGAACGTGCCGCTGCCGCGCACGTAATCGTAGATGGGGGCCACCAGCGGGGTTCCGGACTGCCCGGTGAGGCCGGTCGAGATCGTGCCTTCGCGGACCCGCCAGCCATAGTTCTCTCCGCCGGCGCTGGCCGCCGGCTGGAAGTTGATCTCCTCGCGGGCGCTCTGGCCCACGTCGCCCATGTAGAGGTCGCCGGTGGCGCGGTCGAAACTGTTCCGCCACGGGTTCCGCAGCCCGTAGGCCCAGATCTCACCCCGCATGCCCGCCTGCCCCACGAACGGATTGGTCGCCGGCACGCGATAGTTGCGGGTGGCGTCCGTTGGGAAGTCGTCGCCCGAGACGTCGAGCCGGAGCATCTTGCCGAGCAACGAGCTGCGGTCCTGGGAATAGTTGTGCGGGTCGTTGCTGCTGCCGCCGTCGCCCATCGCGATGTAGAGGTGGCCGTCACGGCCGAAGTCGAGCCAGCCCCCGTTGTGGTTGGAATACGGCTGGGTGATGCTCAGCACGTCGCGGGCGCTGGTGGAGTCCACCTGGTCGGCCGTGAGGCGGCGAAACTCGCGAATCCGTGTGGTGCCGGCCGAGTCGGTGGAGTTGATGAAGAAGCGGCCGTTCGACTGGTAGTTGGGATGGAACGCGAGGCCCAGCAGGCCGCGTTCGCTGTCGGTGGTCAGGCCGATGCCCGCGGAGGTGACCGCCGCGGTCATGAAGGGGGTTGCCGAGACGGTGCCCGATGCGAGGTTGAGAATCTTGATGGCGCCCGTCTTTTCCACCACGAACAGCCGCTGCGGATCGCCCGGGGCGTGCGTGGCGTAGAGCGGATTCGTCAGGCCCGTGGCCACCCGGGTGAGCTCGAGGGCCGACTGGGCCAGGACGTCGCACTGGCAGAGGCCTGCCGCGAGCACCGCCACCACCACGGCCGCGGTCCGGTGGGTCGCGGTCATGACGGAAGTGGACATCGCCGCCTCTCAGAGGGCTGACCGGGAGCGAGCCGACCGCCGCCGCAGGAGCCGACCACGGCGAGCCGCCAACCCCGTGAACCCCGCGACCACCGCCGCGATCACCGGCACCGTCGGCTCGGGAACCGCGGCCACGCCCACGATCCCCACTCCATTGTAGCCGCCGGTGTCGAACAGGCCGGTCGAGAGGAAGTCGGCGGCGTCGAGGATGTCCACGATGCCGTCGTAGCCGAAGTCGCCCTCGTTCCAGGAGGCGGGCAACCCGGTGTCGAACTTGCCGCCGGCCAGGAAGTTGGCCGCGTCGAGGATGTCCACCTGCCAGTCGAGGTTGGTGTCGCCGGGCGCCGCGTAGGCGAAGGTCTTCGAGCCGTCGCCGTTGTCGAGCCAACCCACCGTTCGCGGCATGGTGCGGGCGAGATCGGCGCGGGCGACGCTCGACGTGATCCCGCTCGTGCCGCTCCAGGTGCCGTCGCCACGACCGGTGGCGAGCGCCTGGAGCAGGGCCGCGTCGGGAAGCCCGTTGGCCACCGTGATCGCGCCGTTGCCGACATCCACGAGCCCGCCCGCGTTGGGATCGAGGCCGCCGACCGCGGCCTGCAGACGCGGCGCGAGCGACACCGTGCCGCCGGCGAGCGGCGTGAGCGCCGCCGCTGCCAAGGCTCCCGCATGGCCCAGCCGCAGCACGCCCTGCTGCACCGTCGCGGATCCGGACAGCCCGTTCGATCCGGCCAGCGTGAGCACCCCGCTGCCCTGCTTCACGAGCCCGCCCGTCCCCCCGACGGTGACCGCCCACGACGACGACCCGCTGCGGTTGAACACCAGCGTGCCGTTGGTGGTGATGTTCGTCGCCAGGGTCCCGGTCGTCCCGCCGACGCCGATCCTCAGCGTGCCGCCCGGATCGACCACGATCGTGCCGAAGGTCCCGCGGGAGAGCGTGCCGCCGACCGTCACCACGCCCGAGCCACCGACCGCGAGCCGGCCGGTGCCGCTCACGCCCACCGCCAGGTTCGCGAGCGTCGCGAACGTGCCGCCGGTGACGGTCACCGTGCCGTTGCCCTGGGAGAAGAAGTCGCCGAGCAACGCCGACGAGCCGCTCACCACGCCGCCGCTGATGGTCAGCGTGCCGGTGCCGCTGTCGCCGATCGTGAACTTCCCGCTGCTGGCCCAGGTGCCGGCGGTGACCACGACCGTGCCGCCGCCTCCGAAGAAGGAGCCGTCGAGTTCGGTGTCGCGGGCCGTGACGGAGCCGCCGTCGAGCCGCACCGTGCCGAAGCCGCTGCCGCCGACGTCGATGCTCGAGCTGTTGTTCCAGACGCTGTTGGTGAGCGTCAGGGTGCCGCTGCTCCCCGGAAAGAAGCTGATGTCTCCAAACGTGCTCGTCATCGTCGAACTCACGACCGTCATCGAGGCGGTGCCGCCTTTGCCGACGGTCAGAAACCCGCTGGCCTCGAGCCGCGATCCGACCAAAGACACCGTGGCCGTCGATCCCGCCGCGTCGGCGGCCGTGAACGAGGAGCAGCTGAGCGCGGCATTCGTCGCGGTGAGCAGGCCCGTGCCCGTGCCGCCCACGGTCAGGAAGCCGGCCGTGGCCAGGGTGCCGCTCACCACGCGGGCCGCGCCGGCCGTGCCCGGCCCACTGCCGAAGCTGGCCCTGCTGGCCGACACGAGACCGCCACTCAGGTCGAGGCTCGCCGCGGTGCCGGTCCCCTCCACGAGCAGGTTCGCCTGCGGGTGCACGATCGCCCCGCCGGCCGGCACGGCGAGCGTGCCACCGAGCACGGTGGTGCCGCCGGAGTAGGAGTTGGAGGCGGTGAGCGTGAGGATGCCCGCGCCCGATTTCGTGAGCGTGCCGCTGCCGCTGGCAAGCGCGGTGGCGAAGGCCACGTCGCGGGCGTTGGTGTCGATGGCGTAGGCCTGGCGGGCGGCGGTGCTGAACCGCGGCGAGTAGTCAACGGCGTTGGCCGACGTGTACTGCAGCGTGCCGCCGGCGAACGTCACGAGCCCCGAGGGCCCAAGGGGCGTGGCCGAGCCGAGGGCGAGCACGCCGCCCACGAGGTCGACGCCGCCGGTGAACGTGTTGGAGCCGGAGACCGCGAGCGTGCCGGGGCCGAACTTCGCGAGTTCGAGCGCGTTGGCACCGCCGTTGGGGTTGGCGAGGGGGCTCGCGTAGGCAAACGTGCCGCCGACGGTGTTCGTGGTGTCGAGGCCGAGCGTCGAGCCGTTGGCGAAGCCCGCCGATGGCGTTCCGAGGCTCGCGAGGATGTCCACGTCGGCCGCGGTGAACTCGCCCGCCCCGCCCACGTTTACCGCCAGCATCGCGCCAGACCCGGTGCGGAGGTTGGCCGCGGTCCACTTCGTCGGGTCGCCTCCGTAGGCCGAGGTCCGCGTGGCGAACAGGATCGCTCCGCCCTGGATCGCGGTCGGGCCGGTGAACCCGTTGGATCCCGACAGCGTCAGCGTGCCGCTGCCGAGCTTCGTGAAGGCCAGCGTGCCCGGGCCGTCCTGGAGCGAGCCGGCGTACACCGAGTTGACCGCCGACGAGCTCGTGAGCGTGAGCGAACCCGCGGCGGCCGGCACGATTATGCCGTCGGACGAGCCCGCCAGTGTGCCGATCCGCAGACTCCCGCCCCCGATCACGAGCGAGCCGCTGGCCACCGTCAACGGGCCCGTCGCGGAGATCGCCTGCGGGACCGCGAGCACGAGCCCGCCGCCCGCGATCAGCGTGCCGCCGGAATAGTCGCTGGCGGCCGCGAGCACGAGCGTGCCCGTGCCGAGCTTCGCCACGCCCAGCGCGTTGGTCTCGCCGTTGGTGTCGTAGATCGGGCTGGCATAGGTGAATGTGCCGCCCACGGCGGTGCTGGTGTCGAGGCCGAGCCATGAGCCGTTGAGGAAGCCCGTAGAGCCGGTGCCGATGGCGGCGATCACGTCCACGTCGCTCGACGTGAACCCGTCAGTGCCGCCGACCGCCACCGCGAGCATCCCGCCGCTGGTGGTCGTGAGCCGGGCCGCGGTGTATTGCGCGGCGTCGCCGCCGTAGAGCGCCGCCCGGCGCGTGTAGAGCGCGGTGCCCGCCCGGATGGCCGTCGGGCCCGTGAACGTGTTGGAGCCGGAGAGCGCGAGCGTGCCGGTGCCGAGCTTCACGAGCCCGAGGGCGTTGCTCCCGGAGTTGGGGTTGGCGAGCGACCCGGCATAGGCAAACACGCCGCCCGGAGCATTGGTGGTGTCGAGGCCGAACGACGAGCCGTTCATGAAGCCGCCCGACCCCGTGCCGATTGCCGCGAGGGCCGTGACGTTGGTCGCCCGCAGTTCGCCGGTGCCGCCCACGTTGAACGCCAGGGTGGCCTTGTCCGACACGGCGAACGTCGCCGCCGTCCACTGCGAGGGATCACCGCCGTTGAGCCCCACCCGCTTCGTCAGCTGGAGGGTGCCGGCCGTCACCGACGTGGGCCCGGCGAGCGCGTTGCTCCCCGCGAGCACCACGAGGCCCGGGCCGGCCTTGATCACGCTGCCGGTGCCGCCGAGGTCGCCGGCCACCGTGGCGGTGCCGGCGCGGTCGAAGACGAGCGTGCCGTTGACCGGGAAGGTCGCCGCCAGTTCGCCGGTCGTGCCGCCGGTGCCGATCCGCAGTGTGCCGCCGGCATTGAGGGCGACGGTGCCGGAGGTGCCCGTCGAGAGCGTGCCGCCCACGGTCATCACCCCGCCCCCGATCGTGAGCCGGCCGGTGCCGCTGGCCCCCACGCGCACGTTGCCGCTGGCGGCGACGGTGCCGCCGGTGACCGTGACGGCGCCGTTGGGCCGGGAGTAGAAATAGGCCGAGAACGACGGCGCCAGCGTCGCGGAGACGAGCGACACGTAGCCGCCGCTCACGGTGAGCGTGCCGGTGCCCGAGGCGCCGAGGAACAGATCACCGCCGTTGGCCCACGTGCCGCCGGTGACCGTCACGCCGCCGACGGCGCCGACGGGCGAGGAAAACGAACTCGGGGGGATCGATCCCACGTACGCCGCGGCGTTGCGGACCACGCCCCCGCCCACGGTGAGCGTGCCGCTCCGGGACGCGCCCAGCGCCAGATCGTTGGTGGCGTTGGTGCCGAGCACGAGCGTGCCCTGGGGAACGGTCGTGGTCATGTCGAGGAGCGTGGCGGTCGTGCCGGAGGTGATCCGCGAGAGCGTCAGCGTGCCGGTGTTCGCGAGTGCCAGCGTGCCGGTGCCCGAGAGCTGGGTGCCGATCGTGAGCGATCCGGTCTGGGCGAACTGGAGGATCCCATTGGCGACCACGTTGCCGGTCACGCTCGCGCCGTTGGCGAGCACGACGGTGTCGGCGGGCAGGATGGTGCCCCCGGCCCACGGGCCGGTGTAGGTGGTGGTGGCGGCCCGCGCCCCGCCGCACCAGCCGAGGGCGAGCACGAGCGCCGCCACGGACGCCCGGCCGAGGCCCGCGGTTCGCCGCCTCCCCACCACGATCCACGGCACGGTCACGCTGGCTGCCGGCATGAGATCCTCCACCTCGTTTGAGGGACC
>JBIIMU010000253.1:0-4652 GCA_044337845.1 Pirellulales bacterium
CTCGTCGTCGCGGCGGGGCACGGCCGATCCTACGGCGTCAACAGCCGCGTGGCGCTGCGGCGGCTCCCGTCGATCCTCGGCAGCGGCCTCTGGCGGGCGCTCGACCGCGACGCCGCCGCGCGGCCCGTCGCCCTGCTGACCGACATCGGCAACGATCTGCTCTACGGCTTTCCGGCGCGGCTGGTGGCCGACTGGGTGGGCGAGTGCCTGCGGCGGCTCTCGGATCTCGGCGCGCGGACTGCGATCACGCGGCTGCCGCTGGCGAGCGTCGCCGCCGTCGGCCCGGCGCGGTATCGGGCCTTTCGCGCGGTCTTCGTGCCGGGCTGCAGGCTGTCGCTGGCGGCCGTCCGGGAAGCCACCGCCGAACTCGACGCACGGATCGCCGCCTTGGCGGCCGAGCACGCCGCCACGCTCCTCGAACAGCCGGGCGACTGGTACGGCCTCGATCCGATCCATCCCCATCGCCGCCACCTGGCCGATCTCTTCCACGCCGCGGGCGACGCCTGGGGCCTGCCGCGCGGCTCGCGGCGGGCGGCCGCCGGATGGCGCGAGTGGGCGGTGCTCGGCTCGCGAGCCGCCGAGGTCCGCTCGCTCGCCCGTCGGGTCCGCTTCACGCCCCAGCCCGTGATCGCGCGAGATGATCTACGGGTCTGGATGTACTGAGAGCCGGGGTGGGCGTGTGCTCCTCGGGAAGCCGCCAGCGCGTGAGCGCTGCGGACTGGCGGCCTGCGTCGTTGGCGGCTCGGGGCTGCCGGTGCCCCGGCGCCGGACGTTCGCTCCGGGCATCCTGCCCTTCGCTCACTCGACGCTGCTCTCGCTTCGCCGGGCACCGATCCGCCGCAGGCGGATTGGTCGTGGCTGCGCTCGACCAGCGACGCCGGCTTCCGGGGCACCGGCAGCCCCTCGCTGACGTCGTGTTCCAGGAAGCCGCAATCGCGTGAGCGATGCGGGCAGCGTCACGTGGAGTGCAGCCGTACCGCTCACGCGGTGACGCTTCCTGCCGTGCTTCCCCATGCAGGAGCAGCCCGGCGGCGAGCATGCTTCCGACGGGCGGTGCTCCACACGCCGGCTGCGTGCTCCGAGCATGACGCGTGACGTCAGAGCACCGGCAGCGACGGCATCGGCTTCGTGACCGCGGCCGTGGCGGCCAGCGTGCCCACGAGCCGTTCGCAGATCGCCTCGAAGTAGGGCCGCGACGCCGGGTCGTCGTAGTTGGCGGCCGTGCGGCCGGCGTCGCCGTGCTCGCGGATCGGGATCTGGAGCGGCACCTCGCCGAGGAAGGGGATGTCGAGTTCCCGGGCGGTCCGCCGGGCGCCGCCGGTGCCGAAGATGTCGTAGCGCTTGCCGGTGTCGGGGCAGACGAAGAAGCTCATGTTCTCCACCATGCCCAGGAGCGGGATGTTGACCTTCCGAAACATCGCGATCGCCTTGGTGGCGTCGAGCAGGGCCACGTCCTGCGGCGTGCAGACCACGACCGCGCCCGAGAGCGGCAGGGCCTGCGAGAGCGTCAGCGCCACGTCGCCCGTTCCCGGCGGCATGTCGATCACCAGGTAGTCGAGCGGACCCCAGAGCGTGTCGCGGAGCATCTGGGTGATGGCCCCGTGGAGCATCGGGCCCCGCCACACGACCGCCTCGCCCGCGGGCACCATGAAGCCCATCGACATGACCGGCATGCGGACGCGGCCCACGTCGAGCATCTGGGGCACGATCTTGCCGTTCTCGATCTGCGGTCGGCCCGACAGGCCCACGAGATGCGGCACGCTGGGGCCGTAGACGTCGGCGTCGAGCAGGCCGGTCCGGCTGCCGGCCCGCGCCAGGCCGATGGCGATGCTGGTGGCGATCGTGCTCTTGCCCACGCCCCCCTTGCCGGAGCCCACGGCGATCACGCTCTTCGCCTCGACGCCGAGCTGGCCGAGCTTCACCGGAGGCCGCTCGTGCGGCACGACCGTGACGGAGACGTTCGCCACCTGCGGAAACGCCGTCCGGAGTCGCTCCTCGATCCGGGCCCGGGTCGCGTTCCAGAGGATCGCGGCGTGGGAGGTGAGCCCGACGGTGACGGCGATCGCCGTGGCGTCCGCGGACACGGAAACCACCTGCCCGGTGGCGGTGAGCGGGCGGCCGGTCTCGGGATCGGACACGTCGCCGAGGATCGACTCGACGGCGGCGACGGTGGGCAGCATGGACATCAGCGTGGCGTCGCGGCGAGCGCGTCGGGACCGTGGGGGAACGAGGCCTGGGCGGGACCGGTGCCGGGCAGGCTGCCGGCGGCACGCGACGACGCGGCGAACAGCCCGCGGGGCTGGATGGTCGCCATGCCGACCAGCAGCAGGCAGGCCAGCATCGCGATCCCCGCGGCCAGCCCGCCATCGGCCTGCACGCCGCGCTTGGTGGACTTGAAGTACATGGCCGCGATGATCCGGAGATAGTAGGCCGCGGCGATGGCGGCGTTGAGCACCAGGAGCACCGCCAGGCCCGTGAACCAGGCCCGCCTGCTCCCCAGGGCGATCGGCGCCGAGGCATCGACGTCGAGCGCCGCCAGGGCGAGCGTGAGCTTGCCGAGGAATCCGGGCAGCGGGGGGATGCCCGCCAGGCTCAGCACGAACACCGTCATGGCCAGGGCGGCCACCGGGTTGGTCGTCGACAGGCCGTCGAGGTCGTCGATGGTCTCGATCTCCTCGCGGGGAGGCCGGGGCCCGCTGCCGGCGGACCACTCCGGCCAGCGGTGGCCCAGGTAGGCGATGGCCCCGAACAGCCCGATCGTCGCCAGGCTGTAGGTGGCGAGATAGAAGAGCGTCGCCGCGAGGCCGCCGGCGGCGAACGGCAGCGTCTCCCGCTGCGCGGCCGCGGCCGGAGCGGCCGCGAGCACGGCGAGGCCGACGAGCAGGTAGCCCGCGTGGGCGATCGAGGAGCAGGCGAGCAGGCGGCGGAGGTTCCGCTGCCAGAGGGCGGTCACGTTGCCCACCGTCATCGTGACCGCGGCCACGGCGACCAGGATCCGCCAGAGGAGGTCTGGCGACGCGCCGGCGACCAGGGCGACGATCCTCGCGAGCACCACGACGCCCGCCACCTTGGGCAGCGTCGAGAGCAGGGCCGCATTGCCGGGGCAGGTGCCCTCGTAGACGTCGGGGGCGTAGAAGTGCATCGGCACGGCGGCGAGCCGGAAGGCGGCTCCCGCGATCGCCAGGCCCGCGGCGAGGGGCACGAGCACCTGCACCGCTCGGCTGGTGGATTCGGCGTTCACCCGCGCGGCGATCGCCTGGAGGTCGGTCGAGCCCCCGAGGCCGTAGAGGCACGCCAGGGCGTAGAGGAACAGCGCCGAGGCGACGAGCGAGAGGAAGAAATACTTGAGGCTCGCCTCCTGGCCGCGGGCGTCGGTGCGGCGGAGGCCGAGCAGCACGTAGGTCGGGATCGAGACGAGCTCCAGGCCCGCGAACAGGAGCACGAGATCCCCGGCGACTCCCACGAGCGACAGGCCGGCGAGCAGGAGCAGGAAGGTGCCCGCCTCCTCGCAGGTGCCGCTCCGGCGGAGGCCCGGACCGCGGCTGACCGCCGCGGGAAACAGATCGCCCGCCTGCACGAGACACAGCAGCAGGCCGAGGGCCAGCACCGTCCAGCGGATGAAGGTGGAGAAGTCGTCGATCACCACGCCGCCGGAGAACGTCGCTCCGCCGGATGGACCGCGGGTGACGGCCATCGCCGCCACGATGCCGGCGGCCGCGGCCAGCCAGCCGGCCCGCAGGCCCGCGAAGGCGCCGCCCAGGTAGGCGGCGAGCGCCGCGAGCACCAGGACGATCTCGGGCGCCACCAGCGCGAAGGTTTGGGAGGAGGTGTGGATCATGGCGACTCGACTCGGGCGACGGTGGTGCGGGCCGCGTCGGCCTGCATGCGGACGGCGAACTTCTCTTCGGCGGCCCGGGTCGCCGCCCGGACGGCCGGGGCGGCCGGGGCGAGGAAGGTCGCGGGTGCGAGGCCGATCCAGACCACGAACACGGCCAGCGGCAGCAGGGCCGCGACCTCGTGCCAGCGGAGGTCGCAGCGGTCGGCGGCGGAGGCCGCGTGACCGTGACCGGCATGCCCGGCATGCCCAGCGTCGTGGCCATGGCCCCCCGCGCCGGCCCGCGGCGGCTCGCGGGAACCGCCGAACAGCACCCGCTCCACGGCCCAGAGCATGTACCACGCGCCGAGCACCACGCCGGCCACGGCCAGCAGGGCCATCACGAGGTAGGAGAACTGCCAGGCCGGCGACACGCCCGACCAGGCACGCTGGAACGCGCCCAGCAGGATCATGAACTCGCCCACGAAGCCGTTGAGGCCGGGGAGCCCGATGCTCGAGAACGTGAACAGCATGAAGAACACGGCCAGCCAGGGCGCCTTCGAGGCGATGCCGCCGAGATTGGCGATCGTGCGGGTGTGGAACCGCTCGTAGATCATGCCCACCAGGGCGAAGAGCCCGGCCGACGAGAGGCCGTGGTTGACGAGCTGCAGGTTCGCCCCTTCGACGGCCACCGGGGTGAGGGCGAACAGACCCATCACGATGTAGCCCATGTGGCTCACCGACGAGTAGGCGATCAACCGCTTGAGGTCGGTCTGGGCCAGCGCCACCATCGCCCCGTAGACGATCCCCGCCGCGCCGAGCCCGAACAGCCACGGCG
>JBIIMU010000254.1:0-4645 GCA_044337845.1 Pirellulales bacterium
AAGCGCAAGGCCCGGCCGCGATGGCGGCCGTCGGCGGCGTGGTCGGAGGGCTGATCGGCGGCCTCGTCTCGCTGGCCTATCCCATCGTGCTGCTCGTGTTCATGCGTCGCCCCGCGGTGCGGGCCGCGCTCGCGCCCCCGGACGCGGCGTGATGGCCGCCGCCGACGATCGGCCACCCCTCCCCGGCGGCGCGGCCGCCAATCCCTACACCGCGCCGGCGGCAGGCGGGGGACCGGGCGGCGACCACGCCGGCGATGCCGCCGCCGGGCCGGGGCTCGTGCGGCACGTGATGCCCGTCGCGATCCTGATGATCATCCAGGGCGCGGTCGAACTGCTGCATGCGGTCGTCTTCCTGGCGCTCACCGTGGCCGTGCCGGCCATGCTCCCCGACCTGCCCGCCGACGCCGGGGCGGCACCCGCGGGCGCGGCGGCGTCCCGCACCTTCGTGGTGGGCATGATCATGGCCGTCTACGGCGTGATGGGGGCCGGGGGCCTGATCGCCGGCGTGCTGCACGTCACCGCGGGCATCTTCGGCCTGCAGTTCCGGCGCCGCACGTTCGGCATCGTGGCGCTGGCGTTCGGCATGGCGAGCATCACCACCGTCTCGTGTGCCCCGACGGCCATCGGGCTGGCCGTCTACGGACTGATCACCTACCTGAATCCGGCGGTCGTGGCGGCCTTTCGGCTCGGCGACGCAGGCGTGCCTGCGGCCGCCATCCGCAGTCGGTTCGGCGCGTGAACGGCTGCGGCCGGGGCCGCTTACAATCCGACGGGTTCCTCGCCCTGCTGCGGCCGCTCGATGCCCGCCCTCGTCCCACCGCCGCTCGACACCACGCTCAGGCTCGTGAGCCCTGAGAACATCGCCTTCGAGTTCCGGCTCGCCGGGCCGGCGCCGCGGCTGATCGCCTTCGCGATCGACGTGCTCGCGATCCTCGCCGTGGCGTTCACCCTGATGATCCCGTTCGCGGTCGCGGGGTTGGTCGGCAAGGCCTTCGTCGGCTTCTTCTTCGTGGCGGTGTTCTTCCTGTGGTGGGGATACGGCGCCGCGCTCGAGACCTTCAACAACGGCCAGACGCTCGGCAAGCTCGCCCTCGGCCTGCGGACGGTGTCGCAGACCGGCCTGTCGATCAACGTGGCGCAGGCGATCCTCCGCAACCTGATCCGTGCGGCCGACATCGCCCCGCCGTTCTTTCCCGGCCTCGTGGCGATGGCCTGCACCCGGCGGCTGCAGCGGCTGGGCGACCTGGCGGCGGGCACGGTGGTGGTCTACGACCGGCGGTGGCGGCCCCCGCCCCCGCCGGCGATCGACGGCAGCCTCAACTTCGCCGCCGACCTCGTGCCGCCGGGCTTTCGACCCGATCCCGTCCTGGCCGAGGCGCTGGCCGAATACGCCGCGCGGCGGCCGGTGCTCTCGCCGGCCCGCCGCCACGAACTGGCCGCCATTCCCGCGGCCCGGCTCTGCGCGGCCTGGGAGGTCGCGCCGGCGGCCGATCCCGACGCGGTCATCTCGGCCGTCTACGAGCGGACGCTGACGGGAGAGCCACGATGAGCGTCGCCGGCCTGATCGAGTCCCGCGCGGCGGAGTGGGCCGAGCTCGCCGCCGACGTCGCCTGGCTCCGCGGCCGGGCGGGCCGCCGCATCGACGCCGCGCGGGCGGCAGCCTTCGCCCGCCGCTACCGGGCCGCCTGCAGCGACCTGGCCCTCGCCGCGGCGCTGCGGTTTCCGCCGGATGTCCGCGAGCACCTCGAGCAGCTCGTGGCCGACGCCCACACCCAGCTCTACCGCATCGAATCGTTCAGCCTGCTGGGCTGGCTGCGGTCGCTGCTCGTGGAGGTGCCGCGGCGGGTCGTCGCCGATCCGTGCTTCTGGATCGCGCTGGCGCTCTTCTGGGGGGTATTTCTCGGGGCGCTCGCCGGTGCCGCCACGCGGCCGGGCTTCGCGGCCGAGGTGGCCGGCGAGGGCACGCTCGCCCGGATGGAGGAGATGTATGCCGTGCCGCCCGGCAGCCGGTGGGAGGGCGGCCGCGCGTCGACGATGACCGGCTTCTACGTGTTCAACAACGCCGGCATCGGCCTGCGGTGCTTCGCCGGTGGCATCGTCGGCGGCATCGGCAGCCTCGTGGTGTTGGCGTTCAACGCGCTGTTCCTGGGGGTGATCTTCGGCCACATGCTCGTCGCCCCGCAGGCGGCGAACTTCATCGAGTTCGTCACCGCCCACGGCCCGTTCGAGCTGACGGCGGTCGTGCTCTCCGCGGCCGCGGGCCTGCGGCTCGGCTGGTCGATCCTCGACACGCAGGGCCGGACCCGCCTGGCCGCCCTGCGGCACGCGGCGCCCGAGGCGCTCGAGATCGTGGGCCTGGCCACGGTCCTGTTTTTCCTGGCGGCCTTCATCGAGGGCTTCGTCTCGCCGTCGCGGCTGCCCTACGCGGCCAAGGCAGGTGTGGCGATCCTCACGAGCCTGCTGCTGATCGCCTACTTCCTGGTGCCGGCGATCCTGCCGGGGAGGCCGCGGGATGCGGCTTGACCAGGCGCAGGTCGTCGTCCGACCACGGGGCGTGCTCGAGTGCCTCGATCTCGCGCTGCTCGTCTGTGGCCGCCGGCCGCTGCGCGTGGCGGTCGCCGCCGCACTCGGCGCGGCACCGATGATCCTCCTCAATCGCCTCCTGTTCGCCGGGGCGGAGCGCGACGACGCCTTGCCGGCCCTGCTGCTGCTGACAGCCATGGAGATGCCGTGGGCGGCGGCCCCGCTGACCCTGCTCCTCGGCCAGGCCGTCTTCAGCCCGCGGTTCACCGCCGCCTCCTTCCGCGAGTGCCTGCGGGCGGCGGCGGGCGCGGTCGGGCCGATGCTGCTCTACCAGACGCTGCTCCGGGGCCTCGCCTTCGTGACGTGCGTCGGGGCGCTCGTGTGGGTGCCCGCCGCATACTTCCTCGGACCGGTGATCCTGCTCGAGCGGGGCCGCGTGGCCAGCGTCCCCGGCCGCTCCCTGGCGATGACCCGCTGCAGCCTCGACCGCATCGCGCTCCTGATCGTCATCGATGCGGCGGTGCTGGTGGTCGGCTGGCTCGCCGGGACCTGGTTCCTGGAGACGTTCGCGGCGGTCTGGCAGGGCAGGGCGATCGACGACGTGATTCGGGCCGCCTTCGATCCGTTTGCGGAAGACGGCGACGCGGCGCTGGCGGCCGTGCAGGCGCTCGTCTCGTGGCCCAGCCAGATCGCCTTCTGGGCGGCCGCGATGCTCGTGACGGCGTACCGGTTCTTCACCTACCTCGACACGCGGATCCGCCACGAGGGCTGGGACGTGGAGCTGAAGTTCCGGTCGGCCGCCACCTACGCCGGCCTGCGGCCCGGCCGGGCGGCGCTCGGGGCGGCCGTGATCGCCGGCTGGCTCGGATCGGCGGGGGCCCACGCGGCGGCGGCCCTGCCGGCGGAGCAGGAGCCGGCCGCGGCGGCGGTCGATCCGGCGCGGGAGGCGGTCGTGAAGCAGGGGTTTCCCTGGTACGACGCCGCGGCGGATGCCTACCGGCCGATGGTCCGCGCGGAGGCGCCGCCTTCCACGGCCAATGACCTCGCGCTCGAGAGCGTGGGCAGCATCGCCCAAGGCGTGATGCTCGCGGTGCTCGGGGCCCTGCTCGCCGGCGCCATCTGGCTGCTCGTCCGCTTCGGCATCGACCGCCCCGGATCCGTTCGCGGGCGACCGGCAGCCGCCGCGGCGGTGCTCGGCGCCGAGGCGCTCGCGGCCCTGCCCGAGGCGGCCCGGCGGCACGACGGCGACCTGCTGGAGGAGGCCGAGCGACTCGCCGCGGCCGGCGACTACGCGGCGGCGATGGTGCTGTTCCACGGCTGGCAGCTGGTGCAGCTCCACGGCCGCGGCGTGATCGAGCTGGCCCGCGGCAAGACCAACGGCCGCTACGCCGCCGAGGTGGCGGCCGCGGCCCCGCCGCTCGGCGGCGTGTTTCGCCGCTCGACCAGGCTCTTCGAAGACGCCCTCTTCGGCCGCCTGCCGATCGCCGCCGGAGACTTCGCGGACGTCTGGGACCGCCGCGACGCGTTCCGGGCCCCGCCGGCCGACGCGGCCCGGCTCCCAGCGGCGCCGGTCCTGACGCCGGTCCTGGCGCTGGTCGTCGCGCTGGCCGCGGGCTGCGACCGCGACCCCGACACGGCCTACGGCACCGTGCGCGGCGAGAGCCTCAATGGCGTGTCGGCGTTCGTGCAGCTGCTCCGCGACGCCGGCCACCGCACCGCCACCCGCCTCTGGCTCACGGAGCGGATCGTCGAGCGGCACGACGCGGCGATCGTGTTCGCCGACGGGTTTGCCGCCCCCGACGAAGACACGCGGCGGCTGCTGGAACGGTTTCTCGATGCCGACGGGGACCAGACGCTGGTGTTCGTGATCCGCGACTCCGACGCGGCGCTCGACTACTGGCAGGCCGTCGCTGCGGCTCCGGGACTGCCGGCAGACAAGGTGGCGACGGCACAGGAGCGGCACGACACCGCCCTGGCCGAGCTGCGGGCCGCCACGCAGGAGGCGTTCGCCGCCGCGACGACCGCTCCGGCGCCCCTGGGCTACGGGCTCGCCGCCCGCGATCGACCGGTGCCGCCCCCGATCGAGGTGCAGGTCTCCGGCACGACGGCCGCGCCGGTCGCG
>JBIIMU010000255.1:0-4627 GCA_044337845.1 Pirellulales bacterium
TAGGTGGCCAGGTCCTCCCGGCTGCCGGGGAGCAGTCGCGTCCGCAGCCAGGCCGCCTCCACCACCATCGTCCGCGCGGTGTCGCTGCGGCGGGTCGAGAGGGCCAGCGGCACGGCCGCCTGCCGCGTGACGGCGGTCCACGTCTGCACGCGGCCGCCACTGCCCGCCGCCGACCCGACGTCCCGCCGCCACGCCTCGCCGCGGATGCCCACCGTGAGCGCGTCGTCGGCCGCCACCGTCGCCACCTGCCGGCTGACGGCCGCAGCGAGGGGCACGATCAGCGGCAGGTCGAGCGGGACGGTCGCCTCGGGCGGCACCTCGGGAACGGCGAGCCGATGGCGGACGACGAGTTCTCCCGCGCCGAGCAGCGGCTTCGGCAGGATCACGCGAAACACGGGTGCACCGTCCTCGTCGTCGGCGTCGCCGGCGTCATCGGCGGCGGGCGTCGCGTCGAGCAGCATCTCGCCGAGCCGCACTTCGAAGCCGGCGTCGGCGATCGGCCGGGGCACCGAGAGCTCGACGAGTTCCAGCGGCACGTGCAGGACATCGAGTCGGATCGACTGGCCCACGAGCGCCTCGGCCGCACCGATCGTCGCCTGCACGGAGACAGCCGCCTCGATCCGCCGGGGCAGGAAGCGACGCGCAGCCGCAAAGGCGCCCTCGGCCGCATCCAGCCGGTAGACGAGCGCGGTGCGGTCGGCCTCCGACAGCGGCGCGGCGCTGGCGGTCTGCCGCACGAGCCCGGTGACGGCGGCGGCGTCGGGGAGGAGTTCGATGTCGCTGCGGGAGGTGACCACCACCGTCGCCGGACCGACGAGATCCGCCCGCGGCACCGGCAGCCGCCAGGCCACGTCGTCGGCGTCCTTGGCCAGCGGCCGGCTCGCGCGGAGGTCCACGATGGCATCGCCCGCGAGCGACTGCGTGAAGGGAATGCTGACGCGCCCCTCCTCGGCGGTCACGCCGGCCACGTCCACGGCGCCGGCGGGCCCGGACTCCTCGATGACCCACTCCGGGTCGAGCTGGAGCGCGATGCCGTTGATCGGCGCACCGCGGACCGCCACGCGAAACCGCGCGTCGAGCGTGACCCGCGTGCCGCCGACGTCGTAGCGGTACTCCGGCTCGATAACCACCCGGCTTCGCCGCGGCCGCACCCGCAACGGGAGCGACGCGGGGAGCCCGTCGTAGGCGAAGGCCGCCACGAATCCCGTCTGCCGGGCGGCGGCCGGCGGATCGACCCGCCGCACGACGGGCGCATCGCACCAGGTCACCTGCCAGTCGCCGTCCACCACGAGGCTCAGGCGACCCCACTGCCGCCACGGAGCGATCCCTTCGACCGCGAAGCCGAGCGGATCGAACGTCGCCGCACCGGACGGGTCGACCGGCCGCTCGCACGACAGCGACACCACGGCCCCGCCCGAGCCGTCGAGTGGCACGGAGACGTCGACGGTGGGCGCCTCGGGAGTGCCACCGCGGGCGAGCAGCACGGCCGGCGGCCGGATCTCGCGGAGCACGGCCTGCGGCGGCAGCGACAGCCGCAGGCGGCGGCCGGCGGCGGCGGCGATCCGCGAGAGGGTGACGGTCGCGTCGCTGACGGCGTGGCGGCCGCCGTCGGCTCGGCCGCGGCGCCGGATGCGATCACGATCCGGGAGGTGCCCGCCAGGCCCGCCAGCGAGACCACGCTCCCGCCGTCGTCGGCCGCGGTCACCGTCTGCTCCGGCGCCGGCGGGACCGTGCGCACCGTCGGTCGCTCACGGCCGGTCGCCACCTCCACCCGCGACGCCACGGCGGTCGGCAGGCGGAGCACGAACTGATCCTGATCGCTGCCCGACTCGATCGGCAGCCGCCCCTCCAGCACCACGACGTGGCGGGCAGCGGCACCGGCTTCGGGAGCGGCGTCGAACCAGGCGCGGTATCCGCCACCCGGGGCGGCATCGACGAGCATCCGCCCCGGGCCGTCGTGCCTCGGCGGAGCCGAGAGCAGCAGGCCGCCGGCCTCGAGGGGCACCAGCGCCCACCCCGGTGCCGACTGCACGATCGTGTACTCGAGGGTGGCGGAGCCCGTGGCCGCGGCCGGGGGCGAGGCGTTGGCGACGGCCGGATCGGGTCGGCGGGCGTCGATCCGCACCGCGAGCTGTTCGAGGATCGCCGGCGGCGGCTCGAGCGGCCCCGCCAGCCCGTCCTTCACCCGCAGCAGGTCGATGAAGTCGCGGTACTGAAAGCCCGGGACCGGCACGAGGCGACCGTCGTCGCGTTCGACATAAAAGAGTTCGGGGCCGACCTCCCTCAGGCTCGGCGGTGCCGGCGTGGGCGGCGGCTCGGCGGCGCGGCACCAGGCCGCGGTCCAGGCGATCGCCGCCAGCACCGCGAAGGCGCACCGCGATCCCCGCGTGACCGCGTGGGCCTTCCTCGCCTGCGGATGGATCGCTCGCGACTGCACGATTGCTCGGTGCCGGTGAAACCGCCTCCGGTGAAATCTAGCCCGAAACACCCCGCAGAGCGCTCATTCCACGCAGATTCGTCAGGCCCTACGACCGCTACGACCTGCATTCCCAGCTCAGCGAAGCCCAAGCGGGCGAGCCCGCGGCGTCAGGAAGCCCAATCGCGTGAGGCCACCACGTCAGGAAGCCCAATCGCGTGAGCGATGGGGACTGCCCCCGCCTCCGCCCCGCCCCCGCCCCGACTCCGGCCTCGACGCTGCCTCACGGCCCGAGCAGCGTGCGGAGTGTCGCCAGCAGTTCCGGCGTGCTCGCCGCGATGATCGCCGGCGCGTCGAGATCGACGGCGTCGGCCTCCTCGAAGCCGCCCACCGCGCAGCCCGCCTCGCGAGCGATCAGCACGCCCGCCGCCACGTCCCAGCAGCAGATCCGCCGCACCCAGAAGGCGTGCAGGCGACCGCAGGCGACGTAGGCGAGATTGAGCGCGGTCGATCCGGTGCGGCGGATCGCCTGCACGTGGGGCACGACGGCGAGGAAGTCTTTCACGGCCGGCGCGTCGGCCGTGACGTGCGCGGGGAAACTCACGGCGGCGACGGCCTCGTCGGCCGACCGCACCGCCGGCGTCACGAGCGGCGCGCCGTTGAGAAACGCGCCGCCGCCCCGCCGGGCGGTGAAGCACTCGTCGCGGAGCGGATCGTAGATCGTCGCGACGACGAGGTCGTCGCCGTCGGCCAGGGCGATCGACACGCAGTAGGCCGGGAACCCGTGCACGTAGTTCGTGGTGCCGTCGAGCGGATCGACGATCCAGCGGACGCCGGAACCGGAGTGTCCCGGACTGCCGGGAGCCGCGGGGGCCACGCCCCCCTGCCCTTCCTCGCCCACGAAGCCGTGGTGCGGGAAGGCCTCGAGCACGATGCGCCGCACCTCGGCCTGGGCGGCGTGATCCGCCTCGGTGACGAGATCCCGCGGCCCCTTCGACGTCGCCGTGAAGCGGCCGCGCCAGGCGGTGAGCAGGCCGCCGGCCGCCCGCGCGGCATGCTCGCAGACGGCGAGCGGGTCGGGCGGTGGCGGCGAACCGGGCGTCATGGCCGCGAGTGTAGCAGGTGGGCAGCGCCGCGGTGGCGACCGCCGACGCTACACTCGGGCGCCCGGTCGAGAACCCGCCCCTCATCGCCCTCGGAACCGCCGCCATGCCCGACGCGATCGACACGCCGTGGCCCGACACCGGTTCGTTCACGACGCCCTCGGGGCGGACGATCCGGATCGATCCCGCGGATCCGCTTCGCGGAATCGACGCGCGGGAATCGGGCCAGCACGACCGCCTGCTCGCGGTCGATCTCGGCGCGAACGGCACGGCCATCCCGGTGGTGGATCACTGGCGTCGGGGCCCCGACTTCACGGTGGTCGTCGAACCGGCCGACCGGCGACTGCTGCGGGCCACGATCATGTGGCGCTGCGGCGCCACAGCCCTCGGCATCGACGCCTGGGAGGCGGTGGTCTCGGCGCAGACATCGCTGCTCGACAGCGACGCCACCCTGGCGGTGGTCTCCGAGTGCGGCGCCGCTGAGGTGCACGTCGGCGGCGAGGCCGGCTGGACGAAGGCGTCCGGCGGGCGGCTGCCCGCGGGCGCGACCGCGATGCTCGCGCGGCGGGCGACCACGAGCGTGCTCGTCGCCGTCCACCCCGCCGACCTCCGCCACGTCGAGGTCGAGATCCGCGACTCGGTGGCCCGCATGCGCTGCCTGCTGTTCGCCTCCGCGATCGAGAAGGGCGTGCTGCTGCGGGGCCGGGTGCTCGCCGCGGTGGGCCCGCGAACCGGCGACGAGGCGTGGGCATCGCCGATGCTCGCCGCCTTCGCGGCAACGCCGGCCCCACTGAGCACCTGAGCGGGCTGCCGGCCGGTTTTTTTGGCGTGGCACGGAACGGCGGCGAGGCGTTACATTGCCCCCATCTTTCCCGGGTTCTCGTGCGCCACGGACCGGCGGCCGCCCCGAGCCGTCGGCCCGTCCGGCCCGTCATGGAGGAGGTGCGACCGTGGCCGACATCGTGTTCGCGTTCGATCCCGCCATCCACCGGCCGATTCCGGTGCCCGAGTCGGCCCCCGCCGACGTGGCCGCGGCGGTCGCTTCGGCGGCGCTTGGCGCGCTCGAGGAAGCCGCGGCGGTGGCCACCCGGGCGGAGGCGGCGGCGCT
>JBIIMU010000256.1:0-4614 GCA_044337845.1 Pirellulales bacterium
TCGGGCCCGCTCCACAGATCGCCGGCGGAGGCCTCCGGTGCGGGGGCCGGCGTGTCGTCGGCCGGGGGGAGTGTCGACACGACCGCTCCGTCGTCTTCGCCAACGCCAAACTCGATCATCGGCATCGCGTCGTCGCCGAGGTCGTCGCTCGCGAACACCGGCGGAGCCGGATGGTCGCCGCTGGGGTCGAAGCCGCCGGCGCGATGCGGCTCGAGGCCGAGCGGCGCGGGCAGCCGCTGGATCTCCCGCCAGGCCGTGGCGATGTCGGCGGGCGTCACCTGCCGGTCGCATTCGGCCACGAGCACGAGCGCCTGGTCGCAGAGCTGGTTGATCAGCCGCGGCACGCCGTCGGTGGCCGCGAACACCGCGTCGTCGCAGCCCGGTGCGAACAGGCTCTCCCACGAGAGCCCCGCGGCGCGGGTCTGCGTGCGGAGATAGGCCATCGTCTCGGCGTGGTCGAGCGGCTCGAGGTAGGCCCGCACGGCCACCCGCTGCGCCAGGCTCTCCATCCGCGCCGCCGCGAGCATCTCCTCGAGGCGGACCGATCCGGCCAGCACGAGGTGGACGGCGGGCAGCGGCGTGGGCACGTTGGTGAGCAGCCGCAGCTCCTCGACGAGCCGCGTGGGCAGCGTGGTGGCCTCGTCGACCAGGATCACGAGGCCCGATCCGGTGGCGGCCAGGCCGCGGATCCGCTCCACCAGAGCGATCCGGAGCTCCGCCTCGTCGATGCCGCGGAAGGGCTCGCCGATCGCCGCGAGCACCGCCTGCCAGAGGGCGCGGCGGGTGCAGATGCTGGCGCCCGAGAGGAGCGCCACGTCGAAGTCGTCGCGGACGTCGTCGGCCACCTTCGCCAGGAGCAGCGACTTGCCGGTGCCGGGCGGCCCCACGACGAGGGCCACGCCTTCGCCCCGTCGGATGCACCGCTCCACCGACTTGAGCGCCCCGTCGATCGGCGCCGCCGGATGGTAGAACTGGGTCCGCGGGGCGGCCATGAACGGGCGGGTCGACGGGTGCCGGCTCGGGACGTGCATCGGGCGACTGGTTCCGGTGGGCCGCGGGCTCGGGCGCGGAATCGCGCCACGAGTGATGTCGACACGCGGCCGCGGCTTCCTCCACCACCCGATCCGCGCGTAGACTTTTCCGGTCGGGAGAATGCCGCGCCGGCTGCCGGTGGCGACGGCTGTGACGATCGCAGGCGAGGCCGGGCCGTGGCACCACAACCGCTGTTTCACGTGAAGGTGTGTGGCGTGATGTCGGCCGACGACGCGCGGCTCGCGGCCGACGCCGGGGCCGACGCGATCGGGCTCAACTTCGTGCCCGGGTCGCCCCGCTGCCTCGATGCGGCCACCGCCGCGCGGGTGGCCGCGGCCGTGCCCGACCACGTGCTCGTGGTGGGCGTGTTCGCGGCGACGCCGCCCGCCGAGATGCGGCGCGTGGCCGCCGAGGCGGGCCTCGACGCCATCCAGCTCCACGGCCGACTGGCCGGCGAGACGAGCGACCCGCCCGACGCCTGCGCGGCCCTGGCCCCGCTCACCGTGATCCGCGCGGTGCGGCTGACGGCCGACGGGTTTGGGGCCGCCCGCGCGTGGCTGGCCGCGGCGACCGCCGCCGGCAACCCGCCGGTGATGGCCGTGGTGGATGCGGCGGTGGCGGCGTCGGCCCAGGCCGGGGCGCTCGGCGGCACCGGGGCCGTGGTCGATTGGGAGGGGCTCGTGGCGGCCGGCGGGCTCGGCATGCCGCTGGCCCTGGCCGGCGGCCTTACGCCAGGCAACGTGGCTGCTGCCATCGATGCCACCGGGGTCGAGGCCGTCGACACCGCCAGCGGCGTGGAGGAGGCCCCGGGCCGCAAAGACCCTGAAAAGGTGCGGCGGTTCTGCGAGGCGGCCCTCGCGGCCCTCGCCCGGGCGCGGCGGTGAAGGCTTTGCTTCCCGGTTCAGAAGGCTATGATCCGGGGGTCCGTCGCGGGTCTCTTCCGCGGCCTCATCACGTCTTGTCCGGCTCCAGCCCTTCCCAGCTTCAGGAGAACACCGTGGCCCACGTCGAAACCCGTCTGCCTTATAAGGTTGCCGATCTCTCGCTCGCCGATTGGGGCCGCAAGGAGATCATGCTGGCCGAGAACGAGATGCCCGGCCTGATGGCGCTGCGGCAGAAGTACGGCCGCACCAAGCCGCTCACCGGCGCCCGCATCGCCGGCTGCCTCCACATGACGATCCAGACGGCCGTGCTGATCGAGACCCTCAAGGAACTCGGCGCCGAGGTCACCTGGAGCAGCTGCAACATCTTCTCGACGCAGGACCACGCCGCCGCGGCCATCGCCAAGGCCGGCATCCCGGTCTACGCCTGGAAGGGCCAGAACAACGAGGAGTTCGACTGGTGCATCGAGCAGACGCTGTTCTTCCCGAGCGGTGAGCCGCTGAACATGATCCTCGACGACGGCGGGGATCTCACGTCGATGGTGCACAGCAAGTTCCCCGAACTGCTCGGCGGCATCCGGGGCCTCTCCGAGGAGACGACCACGGGCGTGCACCGCCTCTACCAGATGCACGAGAACGGCGAGCTCAAGCTCCCCGCGATCAACGTCAACGACTCGTGCACGAAGAGCAAGTTCGACAACCTCTACGGCTGCCGCGAGAGCCTCGCCGACGGCATCAAGCGGGCCACCGACGTGATGGTGGCCGGCAAGGTGGTGGTGGTGGCGGGCTACGGCGACGTCGGCAAGGGCTCGGCCCACGCCATGAAGTCGCTCGGTGCCCGGGTGATCGTCACCGAGGTCGATCCCATCAACGCCCTGCAGGCGGTGATGGAGGGCTTCGAGGTGACCACCATGGAGGAGGCCTGCTCCCGCGGCCAGATCTTCGTGACGGCCACCGGCTGCCGCGACGTGATCCGGGGCGAGCACATCGCGAAGATGCCCAACGATGCCATCATCTGCAACATCGGGCACTTCGACCTCGAGATCGACGTGGCGTGGCTCGAGACCACGAAGGGCATCAAGAAGGTCGAGATCAAGCCGCAGGTGGACCGCTACACGCTGCCCTCGGGCAACAGCGTGATCGTGCTCGCCGAGGGCCGGCTCGTGAACCTCGGGTGCGCCACCGGCCACCCGTCGTTCGTGATGAGCACGAGCTTCACCAACCAGGTGCTCGCCCAGATCGCCCTCTGGACCGAAGGCGACAAGTTCGACATCGGCGTGCACCGGCTCCCCAAGAAGCTCGACGAGGAAGTGGCCCGCCTGCACCTCGACAAGCTCGGCGTGAAGCTGACCAAGCTCACGAAGGAGCAGGCCGAGTATCTGCACGTGCCGGTCGAGGGCCCCTTCAAGCCCGAGTACTACCGCTATTGAGTCTTCTGCACGGCCATCCATGGCCCGTGCAGAAGAAAGCACGGGCCTCCATGGCCCGTGCGGAAGAGGCCGGGCGTGCGAGCGACCGGCCGCTGAAGACGAGCAACGAGCGGGGTGGCGCGAGGGCGTCACCCCGCTTCTCGTTTCACGGGAAACGAGATCGCCCGCCCTCCCATCCGGACGAATGAGCCCGCCATGCCCACCGTGTCGCCGCTCCGTGGACTCCGCTACGACCCCAAGCACGTCGGGGCGCTGTCGCAGGTGATCGCGCCGCCGAGCGACGCGATCGACGACGCCCTGCGGGGCCTGCTCTACGAGCGGCACCCGGCCAACGCCGTGCGGGTGGAGGGCAACCGCGAGGAGCCGGGCGACGACGACCGCGGCAACCGCTGGACGCGGGCGGCCCGGTTCCTGCGGGCCTGGCAGGAGCAGGGGGTGCTGATGCGGGAGCCGGCGGCGGCGGTGTATGTGTGCCACCAGGCCTTCGAGCACGACGGCCGCCCGCTCGTGCGGCGGGGGCTCCTCGCACGGGTGCGGCTGGAGCGGTTCGGAACGGGCAACATCCATGCCCACGAAGACGTGCTGCCCGGGGCGGTGGAGGATCGCCTCGGGCTGCTCCGGGCGACGCGGATGAATCTCGCACCGATCGTCGTCGTCCACGAGGGATCGGGGGCCGAGCTGCGGGGGGTGCTCGACGGGTTCGTGGCCGGGCAGCCGCCCGTCGAGGCGGTCGGCGACGACGGCACGCGGACCAGCCTCTGGCCGATCGTGGACGAGGCCGTGACCGCCCGGGCGGCCGGCCTGCTCGGCCCCGCGCGATTCGTGATCGCCGACGGCCACCAGCGGTACGAGGCGGCGTGCCGCTACCGCGACGAGCTGGCGGCCGCGTGGCCGGCTGAGCATGGCGGAGAGCCGCTCCCGCCCGACCACCCGGCCAACTTCGTGCTCGCGATGGTCGTGGGGGCCGATGACCCGGGGCTCGTCTCGATCCCGGTGCACCGCACGTTCCGCCGGCCGGTGGTGGCCTCGGCGGCCGACCTCTCGCAACGGCTGGGCGACTGCTTCACCACCCGCTCCCTGTGGCGCGGGCCGGCCGCGATCGACGCCGTCTGGAACACGATCGAGTTCGAGGACGATCAGGGGACGCTCGCCTTCTACACTGCCGGCGACCAGGTGTGGACGCTCGCCCGCATCACGCCGGCCGGCCGGGCCAGGCTCGAGCAGCTGGCCGGGGAGCACGGTCCGTCGTGGCGGGGGCTCGGGGTCGTGAT
>JBIIMU010000257.1:0-4603 GCA_044337845.1 Pirellulales bacterium
TCTCGTCCGCTGGAAGTATCGCCGGTTCATGCAGGATTATCTGGCCTGCGTGCAGGGCGTGGACGACGGCGTGGGCCGGGTGCTCGACTGGCTCGACGCCGAGGGAATCGCCGCCGACACGATCGTGATCTACACCACCGACAACGGCTGGTATCTCGGCGACCTCGGCCTCTACGACAAGCGGTTCATGTACGAGCCGGGCCTTCGCGTGCCGCTCCTCGCCAAGGGGCCCGGCATCGCGGCCGGCGCGACGCCCGATCAGTTCGTCGGCAACATCGACCTTGCCCCCACGATCCTCGACCTCGCCGGACTGCCGGTGCCCGACTGGATGCAGGGCCGCAGCGTGGCCCCGCTGCTCCGCGGCGAGCGGCCGGCCGACTGGCGAACGAGCGTCTACTACCGCTACTACCACGACCCGGGCCACCACAACACGCGGGCCCACTATGGCGTCCGCACGGCGACGCACAAGCTGATCCACTACTGGAAGAAGGACGCCTGGGAGCTCTACGACCTCGTGAAGGATCCGACCGAGCAGCACAACCTGCTCTTCGATCCCGAGGAGGCGAGGCGGCCCGAGGTGGCGACGGTGTTCGCCGAGCTCAAGGCCGAGATCGCGCGGCTTCAGCGGGAGTACGGCGACGACGGCCTCTATGCCGACCCGAAGACGTGGCCGGCCGGCTCGGCCGACGGCCCCTTCGACGGCAAGCAGCCGCTCGGCACGAAGACGGTCGCGGAGGCGATCGCCGCCGCCGCGGGCTGAGCGCTTCGGGCTGCGGCCGCACACCGCCCCTATCGGCACGAGCCGCGCGGCGGGCCGGCAGGTCCGCATCGCTCACGCGATGGCGGCTTCCTGAAAATGGTGGCTGTCACCATTCTCCCCGATGGCGGCTTCCTGGAGATGGAACTCAGCGAGGGGCTGCCCGTGCCCCGGGAGCCGGCGTATGCCGCCAAGCGAAGCCAGGATGGCGAAGCGAAGGCGGCATCCGAGTGAGCCGAGGCCACGAAGGCCGAGGCGAGCGCCCGGCGACGGGGCACGGGCAGCCCCGAGCCGCGCGGCAGGCCGGGAGGTCCGCATCGCTCACGCGATAGCGGCTTCCTGACAACCCGGAAGCGTCACCGCGTGAGCGGTAGACCCGTCCGCATCGCTCACGCGATGGCGGCTTCCGGGAGATCGCTCACGCCCCTCGGTCGATCGAGAGCCGCAGGAAGTGCGTGGCGCAGCTGATGCACGGGTCGTAGTCGCGGATCAGCCGCTCGCAGGCGAAGGTCGCGGCCGCGTCGTCGCGATCGAGCACGCCCGGGAGCATCGCCACGAGGTCGGCCTCGATCATCGCCTGGTTCTGCGACGTCGGCGGCACGATGGCCGCGTGGGTCACGAGGCCGTCGGCGCCGATCTCGTAGCGGTGCCAGAGCAGGCCCCGCGGCGCCTCCGTGGCATGGCTGCCGACACCCGGCCGCGGCGTCCACTCGACCCGGCAGACCGCGAGTTCGGCCGCCGCGTCGCGGGCGATCGCCAAGGCCTCCTCGCAGGCGGCCGCGATCTCGATCGCCCGGGCCACGATCGACTGGGCCGAGCGGGTGAGCGGCAGTTCGATTCCGCAGGCGTCGACGGCCCGCCGCGTGGCCGTGGGCAGCCGGTCGTGGCAGCGGTTCACGCGTGCCAGCGGCCCCACGAGATACGGTGTCTCGGCGGGCAGCATCACGGAATGCAGCGCCGTGCTCCAGGGCACCTGCCGCTCGGCGAAGTGCCGTTCGTAGTCGGCGATGGCAATGTCGAGGCCGCTGGTGCTCACGATCCGGCCGCCGTCGAGCGGATAGCCCTCGGCGGGCCGCAGGCAGACGCCGTCGTAGGCGTGCGGCAGGCCCGGGAAGTCGAACCGGCTCACCTCGTCGATCAGGTCGAGCGCCGCGGCGAGCGCCCACTCGAGGTCGGGCACGAGCCCGCGGAGCGCCGCGGCGGGCGGAGCCTTGTGGAAGCCCCCGACGGCGACGTTGATCGGATGGACCGCGCGGCCGCCGACCACCTCCATGATCCGCGACCCGAGGTCCTTGAGCCGCAGGCCGCGGGCGACGAGGTCGGGCCGCGAGGCGGCGAGCGCGATGCCGCTGTCCACGCCGAAGAAGTCGGGGGCGTGCAGCAGGTGCACGTGCAGCCCGTGGCTCTGGATCCACTCGCCGTGGTAGAGCAGCCGTCGCAGCGCCGTGATCTCGGGCGTGACGGCGATGCCCAGGGCCTGCTCCAGCGCGATGCAGGCCGTGAGCTGGTAGGCGACGGGGCAGATGCCGCAGATCCGGGCCACGATGTCGGGCACCTCGCGGATCGCCCGGCCGCGGACGAGCTTCTCGAAGAACCGCGGGGGCTCGTAGATCGAGAACTCGGCGATCTCCACGCGGCCGTCGGCCACGCGGACGCGGAGCGAGCCCTCCCCCTCCACGCGGGCCAGCGACTTCACCTCGAAGCGGCGGAGCTCGGTCATGGGCCGGCCTCCAGGCGATCGCCCTCGACGCGGAAGGCCGGGGCCGCGGCGTTGAACGACCGCACGAGCCGCACGAGGTCGGCGCGGGGCGTGCCGCGCTGCTCGTAGAAGCCGGTCAGGCTGACGAGGTTGGGCGACTCGCTCGGCCCGAAGCAGCCGAAGCACTCGCGGTCGTGGGCCGGGCAGATCGCGTGGCAGCCCGCCTGCGTCACCGGCCCGAGGCAGGCGATGCCCTTGGCCACGGCCACGCACACCGTCCCGCGGGCCTTGCACTCCACGCACACGCAGTGGCCCGGCACGTGCGGCTTGCGGCCGAGCAGGACGGCCGCGAGCAGGTCGAGCAGCTGGCCGCGGTCCACCGGGCAGCCGCGGAGCTCGAAGTCGACCGGCACGTGGTCGGCGATCGCGGTGCTCGTGGCGAGCGCGGCGATGGTCTCCGGCGTGGCATACACCGCCGCGAGAAAGTCGTCGATCCGGCCCCAGTTTCGCAGCGCCTGGATGCCGCCGGCGGTGGCGCAGGCGCCGATCGTCACGAGCATCCGGCACTGCCCGCGGATCTCGCGGATCCGCGCGGCGTCTGCGGCGGTCGTGATCGAGCCCTCCACGAGGCCCACGTCATAGGGCCCGGGCACGACCCGCGAGCTGGCCTCGAGGAAGTGGTCGATCTCGACCCGGCCGGCCAGCTCCAGCAGCCGGTCGCCGGCCTCGAGCAGCTGCAGCTGGCAGCCGTCGCACGAGGCGAACTTGAACACGGCGAGTCGGGGCTTCGGTGTCACAGCTGGGCGATCCGCATCAGCGGGGCGATTCGATCGTACGGCAGGACGGGGCCGTCGCGGCAGACGAACAGGGGCCCGAACTGGCAGAGGCCGCAGTGGGCCACGGCGCAGGCCATGTTTCGCTCGAGCGACAGCGACACGTCGGCCGCGGCGACTCCGGCGGCGATGGCGGCCTCGGCCACGCCCACCATCATCGGGTCGGGGCCGCAGCAGAGGAGCGTGGTCGCGGCGGGCTCGCGGATCGCTCCGGGCAGGAGCGACGTGACGAGGCCTCGGGGGCCGGGCCACGCGGCCTCGGCCTCGTCCACGATCGTGCGGACGTCCACGCCGGCCGCCCGCCAGGCGTCGTATTCGGTCGTGTAGAGCAGCCCGTCGGGCCGCTTCGCCCCGTGGAGCACGGTGAGCCGCCGGCAGCGGCCCGGCCGGGCGAGGTGCAGGATCGCGGCCCGCTGCGACGCCAGACCGAGGCCGCCGGCCACGACCACGACGTCACGGCCCGGCATCCGCTCCACCGGCCACGGGGTGCCGAAGGGGCCGCGCACGAACACCTGGTCACCCGCGTCGAGCCGCGCGAGGGCGTGGGTGACGTTGCCGACGGCGCGGACGGTGTGCGCGAGCGTCGTGCCCCGCGCGGGATCGGAACTGATCGAGATGGCGGCCTCGCCGATCCCGGGCAGGTAGAGCATGTTGAACTGGCCCGGCGCGAAGCGGTAGGCGGCGCGGACCGCAGCGTCGGCGAACTCGAGCTCGTAGGTCCGCACCCCGGGCGTCTCGGCGGTGATCGCCACGATCCGCGCGTCGTGTGATCGCCAGGGGTCGGCGGCGTGGCCGGTCGGGGCGGGGCAGGCGTGCGTCATGGGGTCGGCTCCGCGGCGGCCGGCGCGGCCCGGGCGTCGGTGGCCCGGATGGCGGCGAGCTCCTCGGTCACGTCGATCCCCACCGGGCACCAGGTGATGCAGCGGCCGCAGCCGGTGCAGCCCGACGTGCCGAACTGGTCGAACCAGCCGGCGAACTTGTGCGTCGCCCACTGCCGGTAGCGGGAGGCCGTCGTGCTCCGCACGGCGTGGCCGTGCATCCGCGAGTGGTCGAGCGAGAAGCAGCTCGCCCAGTGCCGCTCGCGGTCCACGTGATCGCCCGTGAGATCGGCCACCTCCTGCACGCTCGCGCAGAAGCAGGTGGGGCAGACGAGCGTGCAGTTGGTGCAGGAGAGGCACCGCGCCGCCTCCTCCTCCCACCGCGGATGCTCGGGGTTGCCGAGGAGCAGGTCGCGGATGTCGTGCGTGTCGAGCGCTCGCGGGGCGGGCGCGCCGGCGACCGGCTCCCGGCGGTGCATCCGCTCCGCGAGGTCGG
>JBIIMU010000258.1:0-4572 GCA_044337845.1 Pirellulales bacterium
ACGAAGGCCACTGCGGCGGCGGAGGCGTCGAGAAACGACGGATTGTCGCGGCTCGCCTCGCCGCTGCCGGGCTTGCGGATCACGGGATCGGTGAAGGCGGCCGGCGCCTTGACCACGAACCGGAACCACTCGGGCACCTGCGCCGCGTAGGCCGCGAACTCGTCCCGCGTGAGCGGCGCGTAGAACGTGCGGTCGAGGCTCACCGTCCGCATCAGCGGGTGCGCGGCGTAGGCGGGCAGCCCCTGCCGGGCGAGCACCTGCTCGGTGGCCGGCTTGCCGTTCCGCGGCGCGAACACGAGCCCGGTCCAGCCGGGAAACGACCAGCTCGACGTGCCGAGATGGATCGCGGCCGGCAGCGCCGTGCCCAGCCGCCGCACCGCGTCGGGAACGGTGGCCGGATCGACCGCGTCGGCGTCGGCGAAGAGCGGGAGTTGCACGAGCCTGCCGCTGCGAGGACGTCGGGTTGAAGGCCGCCCCGAATGCCGGGACACTGAATCCGGGAGTGCAGTCTACGCTCCGCGTCGCAGGGTGCCGGCCATGATCGCTACCGTCGCAGTCGTGTCGCTCTGGCTCGTGGCCCTCGCGGGCCTCGGCCTCGGGGCCGAGCCGGCCGACCGGCCCAACGTCGTGTTCATCATGGCCGACGACCTCGGCTGGACCGACCTGGCGTGCTACGGCAGCGGCTTCTACGAGACGCCGAACATCGACCGGCTCGCCGCCGCCGGGCTGCGGCTCTCCTCCCATCACCACTGCCAGAACTGCACCCCCACGCGGGCGGCGCTGATGACCGGCCAGTATGCCCCGCGGACCGGCGTCTACACCGTGGGGGGCATCGACCGCTTCGACTGGAGCCGGCAGCCGCTCGTGCCCGTCGCCAACGTCACGAACCTGCCGCTCGATCGCGAGATCGTGGCCGCCGCGCTCAAGCGGGCGGGCTACGCGACCGGCATGTTCGGCAAGTGGCACCTCGGCGAGCAGGGCGACTTCCACCCGGGCCGCCGCGGCTTCGACGAGGCGGTGACCACCCAGGGCAAGCACGTCGCGTTCGAGACGAATCCCCCGGTGCCGCACGCGGCGGATGCGTATCTCGCCGACTTCCTCACCGACCGGGCGGTCGACTTCATCCACCGCCACGCCGCCGAGCCGTTCTTCCTCTACCTGCCCCACTTCGGCGTGCACGCGCCGTTGGAGGCCAAGCCGGAACTCGTGAAGCGGTTCGCGGGCCGGCCTCCGGCGGGCGGCCACCGGGATGCCACGTATGCCGCCATGATCGCGTCGGTCGACGAGAGCGTGGGCCGGGTGATGCGGACGCTCGAGGACCACGGCCTCGGCGACCGCACCGTCGTGATCTTCACGAGCGACAACGGCGGCGTCGGCGGCTACGCCCGCGAGGGGCTCATCAACCGCCGCGGCGACGTCACCGACAACGCGCCGCTCCGCAGTGGCAAGGGGAGCCTCTACGAGGGCGGCACGCGGGTGCCGTTCATCGTGCGGTGGCCGGGCGTGGTGCCCGCCGGCACCGCCTGCGCCGAGCCGACGATCCACGTCGATCTCTACCCCACGCTGCTCGAGATCACGGGTGCCGCCGCACCGCGGCACGTGCTCGACGGCGAGAGCCTCGTGACGCTGTTTCGCGATCCCGAGGCGCACCTCGATCGCACGGCGATCTATCAGCACTTTCCCGGCTATCTCGGTGCCGGCAAGGGCAACTGGCGGACCACGCCCGTGAGCGTGATCCAGTCGGGCCGCTGGAAGCTGCTCGAGTTTCTCGAGGACGGACGGCTCGAGCTCTACGACCTCGAGGCCGACGTCGGGGAGTCGCGAAACCTCGCCGCGGACGAGCCCGCCCGTGCCGGCGACCTGCACGCCCGGCTCGTCGCCTGGCGGAACGACGTCGGGGCGAAGCTGCCCCGGCGGAACGACGGCCCGCGGCCCGCGGCGGACGGTCCGCAGAGCCGGGCGGCGCGGCGCGGCGTGACGCCGGGGAGCAGCCTGTGACCGGCGGCCGGCATCACACCCTCGTCGGTCCGCTGGCGTCGCTGGCGCGGCGGCTCGACGGCGAGTTCCACACCGACGCGACCGCGGTCGCGGCGTATTCGACCGACGCGTCGGAGTATCAGGAGCGTCCGCTCGCCGTCGCCTGCCCGAAGTCCGACGCCGACGTCCGCGAGCTCGTGCGGTTCGCGGCCGAGCACCGCGTGGGGCTGATCCCGCGGGGTGCCGGCACGTCGCTCGCCGGCCAGGTGGTGGGCGACGGGATCGTCGTCGACCTCGGCCGCCACCTCGACCAGATCGTGGCGCTCGACGTGGCCAACCGCCGCGTCCGCGTGCAGCCGGGCGTGGTCCGCAACGAGCTCAACCGGGTGCTCGCGCCGCACGGCCTGTTCTTCGGCCCCGAAACCTCCACCGCCAACTGGGCGATGATCGGCGGCATGGTGGGCAACAACTCCTGCGGCTCCAACTCGATCGCCTACGGTTCCACCCGTGATCATCTGGTGTCGGCCCGCGGCTTCCTCGCCGACGGCAGCGAGGTCACGTTCGGCCCGCTCGGCCCGGCGGAGCTGGCGGCCCGGCGGGCGGGCGACTCGCTCGAGAGCCGCATCTACCGCGACGTCTGCGGCATGCTCGGCGACGCCGCCACCCGCGACCTGATCCGGGAGTCGTTTCCGCGGCCCGAGGTCACCCGCCGCAACACGGGCTACGCGCTCGACGCCCTGATGCAGGCGTCGTGCTTCGAGCCCGGCACGCCCGGCGAGTTCAACATGTGCCGGCTGCTCGCGGGATCGGAGGGCACGCTGTTCGTGGGCGTCGAGTTCGAGCTCGACCTGCTTCCCCTGCCGCCCCCCGGGGCGCTCGTCGTGGTGCACTGCCACACGGTCGACGAGGCGCTGCGGGCGGCGGTGGTCGCCATGCGGCACGGGCCGACCGGCTGCGAGCTGATCGACGACACGATCCTCGAGTGCACCAAGGCCAATCTCGAACAGGCCCGCAACCGCGACTTCGTCGTCGGCGAGCCCGGCGCGGTGCTCGTGGTGGAGCTGCGGCACGACTACCGGCCCACCCTCGAGGCGCTGCTCGACAGGCTCGAGGCCGAGCTCCGCGCGGCCGGGCTCGGCTACGCCTTCCCGCGGCTCTTCGGCAGCGAGGGAGACAAGGTCTGGGAGCTGCGGCGGGCCGGACAGGGGCTCGTCAACAACGTGCCCGGCGACGCCAAGCCGCGGGAGATCGTCGAGGACACCGCCGTGGCCGTGGAAGACCTGCCGGCCTACATCGCCGAGTTCGACCGGCTGCTCGCCGAGAAGTACGGCATCGACTGCATCCACTACGCCCACGCCGGCGCGGGCGAGCTCCACCTGCGGCCGCTGTTCGACCTCCACTCGCCCGCGGGCCTGAAGATGTTTCGCGACGTGGCCACCGACGTGGCGGCGCTCGTGAAGAAGTACCGCGGCAGCCTCTCGGGCGAGCACGGCGACGGCCGGCTCCGCGGCGAGTTCATCCGCTCGATGGTGGGCGACGCCTGCTACGCGCTCTTCGTGCGGGTGAAGCGGGCCTTCGATCCGCAGGGGATCCTCAATCCCGGCAAGATCGTCGACGCCCCGCCGATGGACACGTCGCTGCGGATCCTGCCGGGCGAGCCGCCGCCGCGTCACGACACCGTGTTCCGGTTCGCCGACACCGGGGGCGTGCTGCGGGCGGCCGAGAAGTGCACGGGCGTGGGGCAGTGCCGCAAGTCGCACCTCGCCGGCGGCACGATGTGCCCGAGCTACATGGCCACCCGCGACGAGACCCACACCACGCGGGCCCGCGCCAACCTCCTGCGGCAGGCCCTCGCGGGCTCCAGGGCCGACGCCGATCCCTGGGGCCGCCCCGAGCTCGCCGAGGTGATGGATCTCTGCCTGTCGTGCAAGGCCTGCAAGAGCGAGTGCCCGTCGAACGTCGACATGGCCCGGCTCAAGGCCGAGTGGCAGCAGCACTGGCACGACCGGCACGGCGTGCCGCTCCGGGCGCGGCTGGTGGCCGGCACGCCGGCGATGCTCCGCCGGATGGCGGTGGTCCCGTGGTTCTACAACCTGCTCGCCCGCGGGCCGGTCGTGTCGCGGCTGGTGAAGGCCGTGGCCGGCTTCGCCGGCGAGCGGTCGCTGCCCACGCTGCCCCCGACCACGCTGCGGGCGTGGCTGGCCAGGCGGCCGCCCCGCGGGCCCGCGCCGAACGGCCGCGTGCACCTGTTCGTCGACGAGTTCACCGACACGCTCGATGCCGGGATCGGCATCCGGGCGGTGGAGCTGCTCGAGGCCCTCGGCTACGAGGTCGTGGCGCCGCGGCACGCCGACAGTGGCCGGGCGCAGCTTTCCACGGGGCTCGTGCGGGCCGCCCGCGACCTGGCCGTCGCCAACGTCGAGGCCCTCGACCCGCTCGTGACCGACGACGCGCCGCTGGTCGGCATCGAGCCGTCGGCGATCCTCACCTTCCGCGACGAGGTGCCCGACCTCGTGCCGGCGGCGCTGGCCGCTGCGGCAGGGCGGCTGGCCTCGCGGACGTTCCTGATCGACGAGTTTCTCGCCCGCGAGGCGC
>JBIIMU010000259.1:0-4569 GCA_044337845.1 Pirellulales bacterium
GCGCCCTCCCGAGCACGATCCGGCCGCCGGCGGGCAGCCGCACCACGTGCTCCCCCGCGACGGGATCCCGAACGACCAGATGGGAGGCGGGAACCTGCATGGAAGCGGGCCGGCGGACGGCCAAGGGGTCTGTCGGGCAGCCCCGTCCCAGGGCGGGAGTGTGGCGAGCCGACCCCGTGCATCATGATCCAGTCGGAAGGCGTTGACGAGGGGAAGAAGGCCCGATCCCACGGCGGAACCGGGTTTGCCGATTTTTGCGGGCCTTACTAGCATCCTTGCTGGCCGCTTTCCGGGGCCCGGCCCCACCACCGCGAGGTATTCATGTTCGCGTTCCGGCTCTCGTCCGCCGCCCGCCTGGCCGTGCTCGTCGCCGCCACGGCACTCGTCGCCGCGCCCGCCACGGTCGTGTTCGGCCAAGGCTTCGGCGGTGGTTTCGGCAACCAGGCCGTCGGCGGCATCTCCGTCGATGCCCGGGGCATCGTCGGCAACCTCGATCCCGCGGCGGTCGAGAGCCTGGCCGCCGAGCGCCGCCGGGCGCTCGCCGACGCCGGCTGGTCGGGAAAGCCCGGCGACGCCCGCAAGGTGTCGCTCAAGGCGGTGGCGGCCGCCGTGGCGGCTGCGGCGAAGGCGGCGACGCCGCTGCCCGCCGAGGTGATGTATCTCGGCGGCCTCCAGCGCATCGATCACGTGTTCGTGGATCCGGATGCCGGCGACATCGTGCTCTCGGGACCCGCCGATGCGCTCATCGTCAACCAGACGGGCGACGTGGTCGGCGCCGCGACCGGCCGGCCGCCGCTCGTGCTCGAGGATCTCGTGGTCGCCCTGCGGGCCATCGATGCCACCCGAAACGGCGGCGTGTCCTGCTCCATCGATCCGACCCGCGAGGGCGTGGCCAACCTCCAGGCGCTCCTGTCGCGGCAGGGGCAGGTCGGCGGCGATCCCCGAGCCATGTTCGCCGCCATGGAAAAGGCCCTCGGCCCGCAGCAGGTCACGGTGACGGGCGTGCCGACCGACAGCCGCATGGCCCGGGTGCTGGTGGCGGCCGACTATCGCATGAAGCGGATCGGCATGGGCCATGAGCCGTCGGGCCTGGCGAAGCTTCCCAGCTATCTCGACATGCTGCCCGCCGGCGGTCGTGCCATGGCCACGCCCCGCTTCTGGCTCGAGGCCGACTACGACCCGATCGCCCGTGACCCCGACGAGCTGGCCTGGCGGATCGGCGGCCGGCGGATGAAGTGCCTCACCGAGAGCGATGCCTTCGCGAAGGACGACGTGAAGCGGGGCGCCGGTGCGGCCGACGCGACCGCCCGCCGCTGGTGCGAGGCGATGACGGCCAACTACGAGGCGCTCGCCGCGAAGCATCCGGTGTTCGCCGAGCTGGCCAACTGCGTGGACCTCACGGTGGTGGCGGCCTTGATTCGCGGCCGCCAGCTCGACGCGAAGGCCGGCTGCGACCTCGGGCCGCTGCTCGACGCCGCGGCCGCGCCCCTCCCGAAGTACGACGTGCCCGCGACGGTGCCGACCGTGGCCACGGGTGCGAAGAAGGGTTCGGCGTGGGTGCTCACGGCGTCCGGCGGAGTCACCTTCCAGCCCTGGGCGTTCGCCGCGGAGACCACCGACTCCCCGGACGCCGCGGCGCTGCGGGCTCAGGCGGTCGCGGCCCGGCCGGCCGATCTCGCCGGCTGCAGCTGGGACTGACCGGCCGTCAGCGGCGGTCAGGGCCGGCCCGGGGCGCGGCCCAGAGGATCCCGGCGAGTCCGGCCGCGGCGGTGGGCAGGTACGGGTCGACCCAGCCGGCGGCGGCGAGGCCGTCGAGGTCGGGCAGCGGCGGCGGAATCCGCTTGGCGAGCACGAGGGTTGAAGCCGTCTCCAGCGCGACCGTCGCGGCGATGGAGTCGCTCGTCACCTCCCAGCCGGCAGGGAGCCGCGATCCCAGGGGCGAGGTCGCCCACCAGCGGGGCGCGTCGAGGACGGTGGCCCCCGGCGCGGCCTCGGGGCTGCCCACGATCGCGAAGCCGGTCGCCGCGGCCACGAGCCGGCCCGTGAGGCCCATCGCCTCGATCGCGAGCGCATGCATCACGGGGGCCGGCATCGGCTCTGCCGCGTCGATGACCCGGAGGCCATCGACGACCGGGCCGCCGCCGACCACGATCGTGACGGCTCCCGTCAGGCCGCCCACGAGGTCGAGAAGATCCTGCGGCCAGCCCGGCCGCGTCAGCAGGCTGCCGCCGAACCGGACGACCCAGCGGCTCGTGCCGATGGGGGGCACGCGGAGCGGCGCGACCATCCAGCGGCTGCTCATGGCAGGTCTCCGCGGGCGATCCGCGCGAGGGCGTGAGCCGGAGCGCACCGCGATGCTGCCGCGCCGATCGCGGCCGACAGCGTCTGCACCTCGGGCCGCCAGCGGATCCGGTCGAGCGCGAGCCGGACGAGCGGTTCGCCGTGGCCCGACACGACGACGGCCTCGGGCACCCACCCGCGGCCCGCGGCCACCCGCTCGAGTGCCCGCGCCACGAGCCGCGCCTGCGCCGAGGCGACGTGACGCGCCGCCGCGACCGCGTCGGCCGGCGACACGTCGCCCGGGTCCACGAGCATCGTCCGGGCGAGCCGCACACGGGCCGCGTCGGCGGTGAACGCACCGCCGTCGGCCGTGTCGCGGCAGTCGGGATCCGCGGCCAGTCCGCCGGTCAGGAGCCATGCGTCCCGCGCGTCGGCGAACCGCTCGCTCGCGACCGGCCGGCGGATCCCGCGGTGCGGCAGCGACCGCACGATCGCGGCCACGGGCGTCCGCTCGATGCCGGTGTAGACGAGCTCGCCGGTGAGCATCCGGCCGGGGTCGTCGTCGGCCAGCGGATCGGGGTGGCCGCCGGCGAGCGGCACGATGTCGGTGGTGGTCGAGCCGACATCGACCAGGAAGGCCCGGGCCCGGGCCGCAACCGCGCCGGCCAGCCGCGCGACCGCATGCCAGTTGCTCGCGGCGACAGCCAGCGGCTCGGCGACCGCGGCGGCCGGCGGCACGATGCGGCCGTCCACGCGATAGAACCCCGGCACCGGGCAGCCCGCGGCCGCGCACGCCGACACGACGGCCCGCACGATGAAGCCGACTCCGTCGGCCCGGTCGGCGAAGCAGTCGGCGATCTCGCCCGTCATCGTGGCGACCACCCGTGCCGGCGCCGCCTCGCCCACGAGCCGCTCGAGCACGGCGTGGAGCCGCGGCGATTCCCGCCACATGGCGAACGGCTCGGCCCGGGTCCAGCCGCGACCGTCGGCCGCCTTGATGTTGGCTCCGCCGACGTCGAGGGCGAGCACGTCAACGGACGGGAGGCGATGGGTCATCGACGATCGTGAAGGGACGGCAATCAGCGGACAGGGGCCCCTGCGGGCTGCGGCCTTCGGCCACGTCGAGGATCGCCCGCACGAGGCTCCTGCGGGCCTGAGCCGCCAGGCCGACGAACGACGTGGTGACGCGCGGATTCACCTCCAGCACGCGATCGTCGAGCCCGTCGTCCCTCGGCCCCAGGATCATATCGACTCCGACCCAGCCGGCGGGCGGCGCGGGATCACGCCGCAGGAGCGCCCCGATGGCCCGCCTGGCGAGCGCTTCCGCGCGGCTCCGTTCGGCGACGTGTTCGAGCGGTGCGCCTCCCACGTAGCCGACGCCCGATCCGCCGGAAAATCGCTGCCGCAGCGCCGCCACCGGCACCACGCCCTGCGGCCCCACGAGGCATGACACGCCCACGGGAGTGCCGGCACACCAGGCCTCGACCCGGGTCGCGAGGGGGACGGGGCAGGGGGGCGGATCGCCGGGCCGAACGACGACGAGCCCGTCGCAGCCGGCGCTCCCGCGGGCCTTGCGCACGCCCGGGCGGATGAAGGCACCCGGCCAGGCCTCGCCGGCGGCGAGCGACCGCCCGGCCGGCACCGGCACGCCCGCCGCGGCGAGCGCGTCGACGGTCGCCTGCTTGTCGGCCGCGATCCGGATGAACGCATCGCCGGGCGCGACCGCCCGCCCGCCGGCGGCCCGCACCGCCGCCACCCGCGCGGCGAGGACGCCGGCCGTCTCAGGAGCCACCACGAACACGGCATCCGCGGCTCCGGCAGCCGCGACGAGGCTCGAGACCTCGTGCCCAGCCTTGACGACTATCCGCTCGACGGCAGCGGGCAGCTCGACGGCGCGCGTCTCATCGACGACCGCCGCGATCTCGAAGCCGCCATCCCGCGCCGCGTCGGCCACGAGCGCCCGAAACATCGCCCGCCCCTCGCGGGCGAGCGGCTCCGTATCGCTGGTGTCGCCGAGCACCGCCGGGGCATCGGGCCCGGCGAGCCCGCCCGAGCAGCACCACTCGTAGATCAGCACCCGCATCGCATCCCCTCGGCGGCGGCGAAGAGCCGCCCGCGGCTCGCCATCCTAGCGGCGCGCGGGTCCGCATCGCTCACGCGATTGCGGCTTCCTGAAGCGCGGGTCCGCATCGCTCACGCGATTGCGGCTTCCTGATGCGTCCGGAAGCGTAACGGCGTGAGCCGTACGACCGGTCCGCATCGCTCAGCACGCGATCGTCAGAAGATCCC
>JBIIMU010000260.1:0-4565 GCA_044337845.1 Pirellulales bacterium
CGCAGGCGGGCCCCAGGCGATTGCAGGTGGACCTCGGCGGCCAGGTGGCCCTCGTCACGGGCGCCTCGCAGGGCCTCGGCCGGGCGATCGCCGAAGCCCTGGCCGCGGCCGGCGCCACCGTCGCCCTCGTGGCCCGGTCGGCCGACAAGCTCGCCCAGGTCGCGGACGGCATCCGGGCCGCCGGCGGCAAGGCGGAGGCGTTTCCCAGCGACGTCTCGAAGGCGGAGGACGCCCAGCGGGTGGTCGACGCGGTGGTGGAGACGTGCGGCCGGCTCGACATCCTCGTCAACAACGCCGGCGTGACCCGCGACACGCTCCTGCCGCGGATGAGCGACGAGGAGTGGGACACCGTCCTCGACACGAACCTCCGTGGCCCGTTCCTGTTCATGCGGGCCGCGAGCCGGCCGATGATGCAGCAGCGGTACGGCCGGATCATCAACGTGGCGAGCGTGTCGGGGCTGATCGGCAACCCCGGTCAGGCGAACTACTCCGCCTCGAAGGCCGGGCTCGTCGGCCTCACGAAGACCGTGGCCAAGGAGCTCGCCGGACGGAAGATCACCGTCAACGCGGTGGCCCCGGGCTTCATCGCCAGCGAGATGACCGCGGCCCTCGGGCCGGCGCTGCTCGACGAGGTGAAGAAGCGGGTTCCGGCGAAGCGGCTCGGCGAGGCCTGGGAGATCGCGGAGGCGGTGCTGTTCCTGGCCGCCCCCTCCTCCGGCTATGTCACGGCCCAGACGCTCGTGGTGGACGGGGGCCTGATCGGCTGAAACGCAGGGTTTTTCCCGGTCTGGACACGCGCGGCCGGCAGCGGGTATATCTTCCCCGGCAACTCGGGCAAGGTGCGCAGCCTCGGAGGGCTGCCGCACGATTCGTCAGACAGCCCTGCCCCGCCGGACGGCGGGCCGCACGGCACCAGGAGGATTCACAAGGTGGCTTCAGTCCAAGAGCGGGTGATCGACATCGTGGCTTCGCAACTCGGCGCGAGCAAGGATCAGATCACGCCCGAAACGTCGTTCATCAAGGACCTTGGTGCCGACTCGCTCGACACGGTCGAACTGGTGATGGAACTCGAGGAAGAGTTCGACATCACGATTCCGGACGACGCCGCCGAGAAGATCCAGACGGTGGGTCAGGCCGTGGAGTTCATCGAGAAGCAGCAGTCCTGAGCGACTGCCCCGCACGGCAGGGACGACGGCGGAGCGAGCCATGAAGCGACGGGCGGTGGTGACGGGCGTGGGCGTGGTGACGTCCCTCGGCCGGCAAATCGAGACGTTCTGGGATCGGATCGTCCGCGGTGAAAGCGGCGTCGGCCCGATCACGCTCTTCGATGTGACGGGATACCGGGTGCAGTTCGGCGGCCAGGTTCACTGGGACGCCGAGAACGAGGGCATCGCGAATCCCAAGGAGCTCAAGCGGCTCGACCGCTTCACGCAGTTCGCGCTCGCCTCGGCGAAGGACGCGGTCACCGACTCCGGGCTCGACTTCACCCGCGAGGATCCCTTTCGCTGCGGCGTCGTGATCGGCTCCGGCATCGGCGGGCTGTGGGAGTTCGAGGTGCAGGAGGAGCGGCTGCTGCACAAGGGCATCGACAAGGTCTCGCCCTTCACGATCCCCAAGCTGATGGTCAACTCGGCCGCGGGCCACGTCTCGAGCCTGTACGGCATCAAGGGCCCCAACTTCGCCGTGGCCACGGCCTGCGCCAGCGCCGCCAACTCGATCGGCAGCGCCCTGCGGGCGATCCAGTACGGCGATGCCGACGTGATGGTCGCCGGGGGGAGCGAGGCGGCGCTCACGCCGATCGGCCTGGCCGGGTTCCAGAACATGCGGGCGCTGTCGTTCCGCGGCGACGCGCCGCAGCAGGCGAGCCGGCCCTTCGACGTGGATCGCGACGGCTTCGTGCTCGCCGAAGGGGCGGGCGTGGTCGTGATCGAGGAACTGGAGCACGCCCGCAAGCGGGGCGCCCGGATCTACGCCGAGCTCAAGGGCTACGGCGCGAGCGGCGACGCCGGCCACATCACCCAGCCCGACGACGAGGGCCGGGGGGCCGGACGGGCGATGGCCATGGCGCTCGAGGACGCCGGCCTGGCGGCCGACACGGTGCAGTACATCAACGCCCACGGCACGAGCACCCCGCTCGGCGACGTGGCGGAAACCAAGGCCGTGAAGCGGGTGTTCGGCGACCACGCGAAGCGGCTGGCCGTGTCGAGCACCAAGAGCCAGCTGGGCCACACGCTGGGTGCCAGCGGCGGGATCGAGCTGGTCGTCTGCGCCCTGTCGATCGCCCGCGGCGTGCTCACCCCGACGATCAACCTCGACAATCCCGACCCGGAGTGCGATCTCGACTACGTGCCCAAGGTCGCCCGCGACGCGAAGGTGGACGTGGTGATGAGCAACTCGTTCGGCTTTGGCGGCCACAACGGGAGCCTCGTGCTCGCCAGGATCTGAGCCGGCCTGTCCGGCCGCCGACTCGTCAGGGAGGTCTCGGCCATGGAGCGGTCGGCCATCGGCCTGGTCGCGGTCGCGCTGCTCGTGGCCGGCTCGTGCCCGCCGGCAAGGGGCCAGATTCCCGCGACCGCCGGCCAGACCTGGAAGCAGCATGAGATCGCCCCGTTCGTGAAGATGGCCGGCGAAGGCAGCCAGCGGTACGTCGTCGACTGGATCCTCCAGGAGACCGGCTACCCCGCGTGGCACGGCGCCACGGCGGCGTCGCTCTCGGCCGACGCCGACACGGTCTCCTGCTTTCACACGCCCGAGATGCAGGCCCGCGTCGAGGAGATCGTGGGCCGGTTCGTCGATTCGGCCGCCGTGCCGCACCGCTTCACCGTCCGGGTGCTCGGGCTCGACACGCCCGCGTGGCGGAGCGAGGCCCGGCCGGCCCTCACGGCGGTGCCCGCCGCCACGCCCGGCGTGCAGGCGTGGATCGCCCCGCGGGAGACGGCGGCCGCCGTGCTCGGCCGGCTACGGTCGCGGTCGGACTGCCGCGAGCTGCCGACCGGCCCGGTGCTGGCCGCCAACGGGCTGCCCGCGACGCTCTCCGGCGGACGGAAGCAGCCCTACGTGCAGGACATCGCGCCGCGGCCGGATGCCTGGCCCGGCTGGCAGATGCAGGCGGCGGCCTGCGACGAAGGGCTGGCGATCGACATCCACCCCCTGCTCACCCGCGACGGCTCGGCGGTCGAGGCCGTGCTCCGCTGCCGGATCGACCAGATCGAGCGGATGGCCGCGGTGTCGCTGGCCTCGCCGGTCAACCAGCAGCGGGTGCAGGTGGAGGTGCCCCAGCTGGCGGCCGTTCGCGTGGGCGAGCGGTTCCGCTGGCCGGCCAACCAGACGCTGTTCGTCGGCCTCGGGTTGGTGCCGTGGCCCGTGCCCGCGCAGAATGTCTCCGCCGTCGCCCTGATCGCGGACGACAAACGGTGCGACGTGGTGATCGTCGTCGAGCCGCGGCTCGGCGCCGGCCCCTGAACCCTGCCCTCGAGATCGACAGGACGGATGCATGAGCGGATCGGCCGGACGTCGGGTGGTGATCACCGGAATGGGAGTCGTCAGTCCGCTCGGGCTGGCGCTCGACGATCTCTGGAGCGGGCTCGCCGAGGGCCGCAGCGGCGTGGCCCCGATCACCTCGTTCGCCACCGGCGGCATTCCCCTGCACCACGCCGCCGAAGCCCGGGGCTTCACCGGCGACATCGCCGAGTTCGGGCCCCTCGACGGCGAGAAGAAGAAGGCGATCCGGAAGGGCTGCAAGGTGATGTGCCGCGAGAGCCAGATGGCCGTGGCGGCGGCCCAGCGGGCGCTCCACGACGCGGGCAACGCCGTGGGCCACCACGCCCCGGAGCGGTTCGGCTGCGTGTTCGGCTCCGACTACATGCTCACGCTGCCCGACGATTTCACCGCCGGCGTGGCGAAGTGCCGCGGCGCCGATGGCAGCTTCCAGTTCGGGATGTGGGCGACCGACGGCATGCCGCAGCTCACGCCACTGTGGCTGCTGAAGTACCTGCCGAACATGCCCGCCAGCCACATCGCGATCTACAACGACCTGCGGGGGCCGAGCAACTCGCTCACGCTCCGGGAGGCCAGCGGCCACCTCGCGGTGGGCGAGGCGATGGTCACGATCCAGCGGGGCGCCGCCGACATCATGGTCGCGGGCGCCACCGGCACGCGGGTGCATCCGATGAAGACGGTGCACGCCCTGCAGAGCGAGCAGGTGGCCACCGGCGACGACGATCCGACCACCTGGAGCCGGCCGTTCGACGCCGCCCGCCGGGGGATGGTGCTCGGCGAGGGGGCGGCCGTGGTGGTGCTCGAGGAGCTCTCGCACGCGGTCGCCCGCGGAGCCCGGATCTACGCCGAGGTCGTGGGCCACGCCGCCCGCAGCGCCGCCGACCGGGGCGGCATCGGCCGCCGGCGGCAGGCGATCGGCCACGCCATGAAGCGGGCGCTCGAGATGGCGGGCGTGTCGGCGGCCGCGGTTGGGCACGTGCACGCCCACGGCCTCAGCACCGTGGCCGGCGACCGCGAGGAGGCGGAGGCGATCGGCGACGCCCTCGGCGACGCCCGGTCGCGCGTGC
>JBIIMU010000013.1:0-16593 GCA_044337845.1 Pirellulales bacterium
CTTCTCCGTCTCGTAGCGGACGCAGTTGATCTCCCGCTGCTCGACGACCTTCTCGCAGACCGTCTTGTAGCAGGTGTACTGCTTCTGCTCGTACACGACGTCCTTGACGAACCGCGTGCCGCAGCACGACGGCGCCGCGCCGCAGCTCGGCTCGTCGGACGACTCACAACTCGAACACGACGCACGCGCCGCGGCGAAGCTGACCGTGGTCATCTTCGCGCAACCGTGCTTGTAGCTGGCGAGCCCGCAGTACGCGGCGTCGGCCCGATGGACCGACGTCACGACGCTGGCGATCGCCACCACACAGGCGAACCACGTCCTATTCATGTCTGCCGCCTCTGTCGAGGAGGCCTCCTGCACTGGGGTGAAACCGGGAAACGACCTTGGGGATGCGGGATGGCAGCCCATCTCCACACAACCTCAAGGATCGACCACAAACTCCCCGCAGGTTGACCACTCAACGCAACCATCCGGGTTTTTCCAGAGCCCCGAGCGCGTTACAACCGTCAGAGTTTCGGGGCCGGGCCACGGTTCCTTGGCACTTCCCCTTACGACCGGTACAGTCCGACCGCGATTCCACGCAGGTTCCCGCCGGCAGGATGTGCCATGACGGATCAGCGTCCCCAGTCGTCACCGCCGATCGACACCCCTTCGGACGCGCCGGTCCCGAAGGTCGTCGTCAGTCGGCTGAGCCTCTACCTGCGGGAGCTGCAGCGGCTGGTGGCCTCCGGGCAGCAGACGATCTCTTCGGGGCAGCTTGGCACCCTGCTCGGCTTCAGCGACGCGCAGGTGCGGAAGGATCTCGGATTCTTCGGGCAGTTCGGCTATCCAGGCGTGGGCTACCGCTGCGACGAGCTGATTCGGGCGATGCGAGACATCCTCGGCACGAACCATGCGTGGAACGTGGCCATGGTGGGGGTCGGCAACCTCGGCCATGCGCTGCTCGGCTACCGGGGCTTCGGCCGGCAGAACTTCGCGATCGCCGCCGCCTTCGACGCCGATCCCGCGAAGGTCGGCCAGACGATTCAGGGCATCCGCGTGCAGCCGCTCGACGAACTCGCCTCCACGATCCGCGAGAAGGACATCCGGCTCGGCATGATCGTGGTGCCGGCGGACCGGGCCCAGGAGGCCGCTGACCGGCTCGTCGCGGCGGGCATCGAGGGGATCGTCAACTTCGCGCCCGTGACGCTCGCGCTGCCGCCGCACGTCCAGAACGTGGGCGTGGATCTCGCCATCGAGCTCGAGCAGCTTTCCTTCGCCGTGACGAGCAAACTCGTGCGGCCCGCGGGTGATTCAGCCGACGCCGCGGCCGGCTGATCGGCCTCCGGCGCCGCTGCTATAGTGGAGCCTCCTGCCCGATGGTGTAACGGTAGCACAAGGGATTTTGGTTCCCTTTGTCTAGGTTCGAATCCTAGTCGGGCAACTGCCCACCACGGCCCCCACGGGGGTGCTTGCGGCCCGGCCCCTCCGCACGGCACACTGGTGCGGGTTGCACGTCCCTCCTGCCGACCATTCCGCCGTCCATTCCAAGGATCCGCTGGTGAACCGCTGACCGTCGCCCGCCTCTCCAGGCCGCCGACGGACTTCTGCCTGCCGCGCCGCCCTGCCCGGGCTCGTCTGCGCGGCAGCTCGTGTTCCCGCTCGTCACGCTCGCCGGCCCGCGCCGGCCGATCCGTCACCCTTGGAGTCAGCCATGCCCCGCCATGCCCTGTGCGCGCTTGCCGTCCTCGCCTCGTTCGCTTCCGCCGCCCTCGCCGACACCGTCTACGTCGTCAGTTTCACGACGGGCGAGCTCGTCCGCTACGACTCGGCCGATCCCTCGGGCACGAAGACCGTCCTCTCCGGCTCGGGCTCGCTGGTGAAGCCGGGCGCCCTCGCGATCGGCCCCGACGGCAACCTCTACATCGGCGAGGACGGCGACGGCTCCTCCTTCGCACCACGGGTCTCGAAGTTCGATCTGGCCACGAACACGCTGTCGACCGTCATGCCGTTCGGTGCCTTCGACGTCTTCCCCGGGAGCCTCGCCTTCAAGGGCAACGACCTGCTGATCGGCCGCAACCCCTTCTACGGCAACACCGGCCCGATCATGAAGCTGGCGAACGCCACGGGCGGCCCGCTCGCGCTCAGCGCCTACACCACCGGGGGCGCGCTGGCGAGCAGTCCGGGGCTGGCCCTCGCCGCGGACGGCGGGCTCTACGTGGCCGATCAGACCTACGACTTCATCTCGGGCGTCGCCAGCGGACCGGTGAAGCGGTTCGACGCGACCGGCACGTACGTGGGTGACGTGATCGGCAGCGGCTCGAGCGGCCTTGCCGGCCCCACGGGACTGGCGATCACCGGCTCCATGCTCTACACGGCCAGCATCATGAACGGCACGGTGCTCCGCACCGACCTGGCGACCGACGCGACCACCACCTTCGGCTCGGTCGGCGGCCCGTTCGAGGTCGGCACGCTGGCGCTGCTCGCCGGCGGCGGACTCCTCGCCGGCAGCCCGTCGGGCTCGGGCGCGATCTACGAGTTCGCCGCCAACGGCACGCTGGTCCGTACCTACGCCTCCGGCCTCGGCCAGATCGGCGGGATCGCCGCCGTCCCCGAGCCCAGCGTCCTCGCCGCGATCCCCGTCGCGGTCGGTGCGGCCTGGTGCCTCCGCCGCCGCAGGCAGCCATGAGCCGGCCACGAGGCTTCACGATCGTCGAGCTCCTGGTGGTCGTGGCGATCCTCGCCACGCTCCTGGGGCTGCTCCTGCCGGCCGTGCAGACGGCCCGCGAGTCGGCGCGGCGGACGAGCTGCGGGAACAACCTCCGGCAGATCGGCCTCGCAGCCGCCGGCCACGAGGCGGCCCGGGGCCGCTTTCCGATCGGATCCGAGTCGCGGCAGTGGGACGCCCGGCCCGACTTTCCGCACCAGTTCTTCCGCTGGTCCGCGCTGGCCCACCTCGCCCCCTACTACGAAGAGGAGCGGCTGCTCCGCGGGCTCGACCTCTCGGTCCCGCTGTACGTCGGACTCGCGCCCAGCGACGTCGCCCCGCAGAACAAGCCGGTCGTGAAGCTCACGGTGCCGCTGTTCCTCTGCCCGAGCGACCGGTCGCTGCCCGTGTCCGACCTGTTCGGACCGACGAACTACGCCGGCTGCACGGGCACCGGCCGCGAGGCGGGCCGCGAGGCCGGATCGCCGTTCGAGACCAGCGGGATGTTCGGCGTCAACTCGCGCACCAGGCCCCGCGACGTCCGCGACGGGCTGTCGGCCACCGTCGCGTTCTCGGAGAGCATCCTCGGGGGCGGACCGAAGGCCACCACGTCGCGGGACGGCATCGAACCGGCGACCGCCTACGGCTTCACGTTCACCACGCCGTTGACCGACGCCGCCTGCGGCCGCCCCTTCTACTACAACTTCACCGACCTGCGGGGGTTCTCGTGGGCCAACGGCGAGTATCGCACCACGCTCTACAACCACGCCGCTCCGCCCAACGCCGCAGCCTTCGACTGCCTCTCGGCGCTGATGAACACGCCCGACAAGGCCCGGATGTACGCCGGCTACGGCTGGCGATCCGCCCGCAGCCGACACGCCGGAGGCGTGACCGTGGCCATGGCCGACGGGGCGGTGCGGTTCGTCGCCGACGCGATCGATCCGGCGGTCTGGGAGGCGGTGGCGACGATCGCCGGCGGCGAAGTCGGCCGACTTCCCTGACGTCGCGTCCACCGGGCCTCGGCGACCGGCGCTACGGGGTGTACTTCTTCCGCAGCGCCGCGATCACCTTCCGCATGTCGGCGGGCAGCGTGCTCGTGAACCGCAGTTCGGCGCCCGTCACCGGGTGCACGAAGCCCAACTCGGCGGCGTGCAGCATCACCCGCGGCGCCGCCGACTCGTCCCGGCCGGCGTCGCGGCGGCCGCCCGCGTACACCCGCTCGCCGCACACGTGGTGGCCGCTCTCCGCCATGTGGATGCGGATCTGGTGGGTGCGGCCCGTTTCCAGGCGGCATTCCACGAGCGTGTAGTCGCCGCCGAAGTGCTCGAGCGGCGCCACGTGGGTGACCGCCTCCTTGCCCTCCTCGCCCTCCGTGCTGCCCCGGCGGCCATCGCCCCGGTCGCGGACGAGCCGCGAGCGGATCGTTTGGGCCTGGACCCGGCCCACGACGAGCGCGACATAGCGGCGGTGGGTCGTGTGGAGGCGAAACTGCTCGGCCAGGATCCGGCTGGCGGGCACCGTTCGCGCGAACACGACGAGCCCGCTGGTCTCGCGGTCGATGCGATGCACGGCCCTCACCGGTGGGATCCGCCGCCGCTTCGCCGCGGCGCGGCCGTCGACCCGGCCGAACCGCCGATGGAGATGCCGGCCGATGGCGTCGGGCACGAGCTCCTCGAGGGTCGGCTGCATCTGCCGCCGCCGGGCCGGCCACGAGAGCTCCTCGTGATGCCGGGTCGTCGTCAGGCCCGTCGGCTTCTCGACCACCACGACCTCGTCGTCGAGATGCACCACGCGGACGTCGTCGGCCTGCGGTGGGGCCGCGGCGGCCACGTCGAGCACCTTCACGACCTCGCCCTCCTTCAGCCGCCGCGCCGCATCGATGCAGACGTTGCCGTGCACGAGCACGTGCCGCGACCGCACCAGCTTCTGCACCTGCGACCAGCTCGCCCCCGCGAGCCGGGCCCGGAGGAAGGTGGCGAGGGTCTGGCCGCGGTCGGCGGCGGCGACGTGGTACGGGCGTCCGGAATGCTGGGTCATGCAACCACGCGCGGGCCGGGCGGTCCGGCCAGGTGTCCAATGGCGGAAAACGGGCGGAAAACCCGCGCGGGCAGCGGCCGCCGGCGGCTCCGGCATATGGTTCGCCGGAATCGCACGGCCGCGCTCCCGCTTCGGGAGATCTCGTCGGCAGGCCGCCGTCCTTACGGCGCCCGCTGCGATGATACCTGCAACACCCCACGCCGCGTTTCCGCACGCATCCCCCGGCCGTTCGCCCGCCCGCCCCGGCTTCGCGCTGGTCGAACTGCTGGCGGTGATCGCGATCCTGGCCGTCCTCGTGGGCCTCGTGCTGCCGGCCGTGCAGCGGGCCCGCGAAGCCGCCCGGCGGACGGCGTGCGGCACCAACGTCCGGCAGGCGGCGCTCGCCGTCTGCGGATACGAGGCGGCGCACCGCCGCTTCCCGGCGGGCTGCGACCAGGTGCCCGTGCCGCCCCGTCTGCCCGCGGGCACCCTCCACGCCTGGTCGTCGCTCGTGCTCCCCTTCCTGGAGCAGTCGGGGTTCGCCGGCCGCATCGACCACGGCCGATTCTGGAACGCGGCCGGGGGCAACGACGTCGCGTCCCGCAGGCGGATCGCGGCCTACAACTGCCCGTCGGCCCTCCTCGCCCACATCGGCAAGGCCGACTACGGCGGCGTCTCCGGCGCCTGGATGCTGGGCGTGGACGGCGTGCCGTTCACCGGGCCCGAAGGCCTCACCAACGGGATGCTCGTGCCGCGCGACGCCGGCATGCAGCCGGTGACGGCGGCAGCCGCCACCGACGGCCTGGCCTGCACGCTCCTTCTGGGCGAGTCGAGCGATCGCGGTCCGCCGCCCGCCGCCGAACCCGACCCCGACGACCCGGCCGGCCGCTGGGCGACGATGAACTGCTTCGCCCAGGCGGCGGCGTTCATCAACACCGAGACCAGCGACATCCGCGGCCCGCATCCCGGCGGCGCCGAGGCGGCGTTCGCGGACGGTCGCGTGACCTTTCTCAACGAGCACATGGACCCGGTCGTGCTCGCGGCGCTCTGCACGCGGAACGGTGGCGACTCTGCCGCCGCCTCATCCGCCGTGCCGTGATCCGCGATCGCGTCCGGAGGCGACGGCCGCGCGTGCGGCCGCTCGATCCCAGGATGACTTTTTTTCCACGAGGAGCATGCCATGATTCGCAGAACGTTCGTCGGTTTGTTCGTGCTCGGAGCGATCGGATTCCTGACCACACCGGCGGCGGAGGCCGGTGCCCCCGGCCTTGCCGGAGTGAAGCGGACGGTGTCGATCAAGGTGTTCAACGACACCGCGGGCGATGCCATCTACGTCGTCGGCTTCAACAAGAAGCAGGTCCAGTCGCTGCCGGCGGTGCCCACCGTGCAGCAGGCCAAGAAGAACGGCGGCGTGTACATCGCCCCGGGGAGCAGCAAGACCATCCTCGTGCCGGCCGGCAAGGGGGAACTGGTGGTCTGGTTCGCCGGCGACATCCCGCCCAGCGGGCCGCTGCCGGAGCCCGAGGACGGCGTGCTCTACAACCTCAACGCCTCCGCGAAGACGACCGCGGGCGTGTTCAGCGACGGCAGCACGCTCGGGATCACGATCCCGCGACTGCCGAAGTGACCCGTGGCCGCCGGCTCGCTCACTCGCGATGACCTCCCCGGGGCGCCTCGCCGGCGCCCCGGGGGGCGGCTCGGCCCGGCCTCCCGCGCCGCCGGACCGATCGTCGCGGCCTCGGCCGCGATCCTGATCGCGGCCCCGTGGCTCGACCAGCGGCTCGTGTGGTCGGGGTGGCTGGGCACCGCGGTGGCCCTGCTCATGATCGACCGGATTCGCGGCTGGTGGGCCGAGTGTCTCGTGATGGCCGGGGCGGTGATGGCGATCGCGATCGCGTTCCACTGGACCCCCGCGGCGCTCGCCACGGCGATGGCCGCCAACGACACGATCGGGCTCGCCATCGCGACGCCGATCGCCGCCTGGGACGCCCTGCGGCTGGCGCTGCCACTGCTGATCGCCGCACGCCTGCGGGGCCGTCCGGAGGCCGCGTGGCTGCCGGCGGCCCTCGTGGCGGTGGTGGCGGAAGCCACGCTGCCCGCGGTGTTTCCCTGGAAGCTGGGCTACTCCCAGGTGGGCTGGCCCGTGGTGGTGCAGTCGGTCGACCTCCTCGGCCCGGAGTGGTCGACGTTCGTGGCCTTCGCGCATGCCGGCCTGCTGGCCTGGCTGATCCGCGCGGCCGCGACCGCGCTGCCGCGCCAGCCGCGCGACCGCAGCCCGCTGAGGATCCCCGGGGCGGTGGTGGCCGCGGCCGTCCTCTGCATGGCCAACACGGTCTACGGCGTCGCCGCGATCGCCGCCTGGACGCACATCGCCGCGGTCGCGCCGACCGCCTCGCTGACAGTCGTCCAGGGCGATCCCAACGCCCCCGACGGGCTCGAGGCACTCCGCGAGCTCACCGAGCGGGCCTGTGCGAACCGGGCGGCCCCGACGCTCGTCTGCTGGCCGGAGTGCAGCGGCGGGACCTACGCCGAGTCGCTCACGTCGCTGGCCGACGCCGACCACGTGCTCGCCAACTCCCGGCCGCCGCAGGCGGGCCTGCGGCCCTGGGAGCGGCCGCGTCATCCCCATCTGTTCGGCGGCAAGATCTACCGCGGCCATCCCGAGAAGCCCCGCGCGATCCACCAGGCGGCGCTGCTCGTCGACCCCGCGCTGGCGATCCGCGGCACCTACCACAAGCGGCACCTGATGCCGTTCGGCGAATACGTTCCCGCGGCGGCCTGGCTGCCCGATCTGGCCCGCCGGTTCGCGATGCAGGACGTGCTCACGCCGGGAACGGACGCCACCGTGCTCGCGCTCGGCGACGCGCGGATCGGCGTGCTGCTCTGCTACGAGGACATGCTGCCCGAGGCCGCGCGGTCGCTGGTCGACAACTCGGCGACGGTTCTCGTGTCGCTGATCAACGGCGCGGCGTTCCCCAGCGACGTGACGCTCGCGCAGCACCGCATGCTCGCCCAGCTCCGGGCCATCGAGAATCGCCGCGCGCTCGTCCGCTGCGCCGCCACCGGCGAGACGTGCATCGTGTCGCCCGTGGGCACGCTCGCGGCGCGGCTGCCCCTCCACGTGCCGGCCGTGCTGCAGGCCGACGTCCCGCTCCTCGACGCCTGGACGCCGGCCCGGCGGCTGGCCGTGGTGTGGCCGGCGGCCTGCGCCGCGGCCCTCGCGATCCGGCTGATCCCACGAACCCGCCGCACGCCCTGAGCGAACGTCGCCCGCGTCGCGACCCGCCTTGACCGGGGTGGGGGCGGTTTTAGACTCTCACCGGAGGAGTTCGGCCGAAGCCTCCGCGATCCCGATCGTCGAGAGGACTTCACCACCCGTGCCCGGCACCAGCGTCATCGGTCTGCAGTGGGGCGACGAGGCCAAGGGCAAGCTCGTCGACATCCTCACCGAGGATCACGACATCGTCGTCCGCTACGCCGGCGGTGCCAACGCCGGCCACACGGTCGTCTCGGCCGGCCAGACGTGGAAGCTCTCGATCATCCCCAGCGGGATTCTCCGCGCGGGGGTCGCCTGCGTGATCGCCGGGGGCGTGGTGCTCGACCCCGCCAAGGTGATCGACGAGATGGACGGCCTGGAGTCGCGCGGGCTGCGGATGGACGGCCGGCTCCGCATCAGCGACCGGGCTCACGTGGTGTTTCCCTGGCACATGGTCGAGGATCGGCTGCTCGACGGCAGCCTGTCGGGCGGCGGTGCGATCGGCACGACGGGCCGCGGCATCGGCCCCTGCTACCGCGACAAGGTCGGCCGGGCGCTGGCGATCCGGCTCGGTGATCTCTATCGCCCCGACTTTCGCGAAAAGGTGGCGCACGTCGTCGCGTTCAAGAACCACCTGTTCGCCTCGTGGCCGACCGGCACCGTCGCCCCGCTCGATGCGGCCGAGATCCACGCCCGCTACGCGGCCCATGCCGAGCGGCTGCGTCCGCACGTCGGCGACACGACCGCCTTCCTGCTCGACGCCGTCGAGGAGGGCCGCCGCGTGCTCTTCGAGGGTGCACAGGGAGCGCTCCTCGACATCGATCACGGCACCTTCCCGTTCGTGACGAGTTCCAACTCGTCGGGTGTGGGCGTCGCCAGCGGATCCGGCGTGCCGAGCCGCTGGGTCGACCGCGTGATCGGCGTGCTCAAGGCCTACTCCACCCGCGTCGGGGGCGGGCCGATGCCCACCGAGCAGGACAACCCCACCGGCGTCCACATCCGCGAGCGCGGCCGCGAGTACGGCACCGTCACCAAGCGGCCCCGCCGCTGCGGCTGGTTCGACGCCGTCGCCGCCCGCTACTCGGCGCGGCTCTCCGGCGTGGACGAACTGGCGATCATGCTGCTCGACGTGCTCGGCGGCCTCGAGGAGCTCCGCATCTGCACCGCCTACGAGATCGACGGCCGGCGGACGACGCAGTTTCCCAGCCAGATCGGCGACCTCGAACGGGCGGTGCCGGTGTACGAGACGCTCCCCGGCTGGGCCGAGGAGCTCGCTGCCGTGCGGCACGAGCACGATCTGCCCGCCGCCGCCCGCCGGTACGTCGACCGGATCGCCGAGCTGGTCGGCCGGCCGGTGACGATCGTGTCGATCGGCCCAGACCGAGCCCAGACCATCATCCGCGCCCCCGAGGCCACGCGTCGTCCATGGCATCCTCCCCTGCCGGCGAACGTCTGAGCCCGGCCGCCGCGCCGCCATCCGCCGGCGACCGTCTGCCGCGGCACGTGGCGATCATCATGGACGGCAACGGGCGGTGGGCCCAGTCGCGCGGCCTGCCGCGGATCGAGGGGCATCGCAACGGCGTCGCCAGCGTGCGGCGGATCACCGAGCACTGCGTCCGCCGCGGGATCGAGCAGCTCACGCTCTACTGCCTCTCCAGCGAGAACTGGCGGCGGCCCGAGGCCGAGCTCCGGTTTCTGATGCACCTTCTCGAGCAGTACATGATCGAGGAGCGGGCGCTTCTGATGCGGCAGCGGGTGCGGCTGGCGATCATCGGACGACGCGCGGGCATCCCCGACGACACGCTCGCGGCGCTCGACCGCACCGTCGAGCTCTGCGCCGCCAACGAGGGCATGCGGCTCTGCCTGGCGATCAACTACGGGTCGCGCGGGGAGATCGCCGACGCAGCCCGGAGCCTCGCCCGCGACGCCGCGGCCGGCCAGCTCGATCCGGAGTCGATCGACGAAGACGCGATCGCCGCCCGGCTCGACACGGCGGGCATGCCCGACCCCGACCTGCTGATCCGCACCGCCGGCGAGATGCGGATCAGCAACTTTCTTCTCTGGCAGATCAGCTACGCGGAGATCTGGGTGACGCCGGTGGCGTGGCCCGACTTCCAGGAACACCATCTCGACGAGGCCCTCGCCGCGTTTGCGACCCGCGACCGCCGCTTCGGAGGGCTGTCGCCATCGTGAGCCCCGCCACCCGATCGCCGGCGGGCCACGGCGGCCTCGCATCCCGCCTCGTCGCCGGCACGTCCGTTCTCGCCCTCTTCGCGGCGCTCGTCTGGGCCGACGGCACCGGGCTCGCGGGGGCGCCGCCGCTGGCCTGGCTGCTGCCGGTGGTGCTCGTGCTGGCGGGCGGCGCGGGGCACGAGGCGGTGCGGCTGGCGGCGGCGGCCGGCCACCCCCTCGAGCCGCTGCTCGTGCCGGTCGGCGCGGCGGCGATCGCCGCCGCACCCGCGGTGGCAGCCCGGGTGCCGGTGTCCGCCGATCCGCTCGCCGTGGTGGGGCCCGCAGCGGTGGCGACCATGGCGGTGGTGGCCGCGATCTTCGCCAGCGGGGTGGCCCGCTACGCGCCGGGTCAGGCCGCGCTGTCGAGGGTGGCAGGCAGCGTGGCCGCGGCCGTGTCCATCGGCCTGCCGTTCGCGTTCATGGTGGCGCTGCGGGTGGTGAACGCGGCCCACACCCCGGGCCGCGGCGCTGTCGCGCTCGTGCCGCTCTTGAGCCTGGTGGCCGTGGTCAAGGCGGGCGACATCGCCGCCTATGCGGTGGGCTCGACGCTGGGCCGGACCCGGATGGCGCCGCAGCTCAGCCCCGGCAAGACCTGGGAGGGATGCGCTGCCTCGCTCGCGGGATCGCTGCTGGCGAGCTGGGCGGTGCTCCACGCCTGGGCCCCGGCAGGCGGGCCGCTGCCGCTCGGCGGCTGGGTGGTGTTCGGCGGCGCGGTCGGCGCGGCCGGCATCGTCGGGGATCTCGCGGAGTCGCTCGTCAAGCGGGAGCTGGCGGCGAAGGATTCCGGCCGGATGCTCGGAGCGATCGGCGGCTGCCTCGATCTCGTCGACTCGCTGCTGCTCGCCGCGCCCGTGGCCTGGCTGCTCTGGGCGGCCGGCTGACCCGCGATTTTCGGGGATTTCGCCGGGCCTCGCGGGGATGGCAGCCGCCTGGGGTATAGTAGGGGGAGAGGTCCCTTTCCCCCGAGACCGTCGACGGCCCCCAGCCGTCGCGGGTTTCGATGCCCCGCTCCACGATCGCGGTCGTCGACTCGAAGAGGCTCGGCGTCATCTTCGGACCGCGGGATCAGCATCTCCGCCGGATCCGGGACGCCCTCGGCGTGGGTGTCGCCGCCCGAGACGACTCCATCCTCATCGATGGCGATGAGCCGGCCGTCCGGCGGGCGACCGAGATCTTCGAGGAGCTCGACCGCATCGCCCGGGACCAGGGCGCGGTGGGGAGCGAAGAGGTCGCGCGGCTGCTCGCGGTGGCCACCGGCGACCGGCCCGGCGACCGCCACGATCCGATCGAGGTTCACAAGCCCGGCCGCCAGCTCGTGCCGCGGTCGGCCGGCCAGGCGGCCTACGTGCAGGCGATCCGCGACAACGACATCGTGCTCTGCACGGGCCCGGCGGGCAGCGGCAAGACGTTCCTCGCGGTGGCGATGGCGGTGGCGGCCCTGCGGTCCGAGCAGGTGCGGAAGATCGTGCTCGTGCGGCCGGCGGTCGAGGCCGGCGAGAGCCTCGGCTACCTCCCCGGCGACCTGCAGGCCAAGATCAATCCCTACCTGCGGCCGCTGATGGACGCCCTCCGCGAGATGATGGATTACGAGTATCTCAAGCGGCTCACCGAGCAGGACGTGGTGGAGATGATCCCGCTGGCCTACATGCGGGGCCGCACGCTCAACAACGCCTTCGTCATCCTCGACGAGGCGCAGAACACGACCGTCTCCCAGATGAAGATGTTCCTCACGCGTCTCGGCATGGGATCGAAGATGGTGATCTCCGGCGACACCACCCAGATCGACCTGCCCGCCGACCGGACGAGCGGGCTCGTCGACGCCATGAAGCGACTCGCCGGCGTGGATGGGTGCGGGCAGGTACGGCTCGGTGGCGCCGACATCGTGCGGCACCGGCTCGTGCAGCGCATCGTCGAGGCCTACGACCGCTGACGCATGGCCGCCTCACCGATCCAGCATCGTCGCCGCACACGCCGGGGCAGCTTCGTCGAGCCGCGGCACGGGTTTCTCGCCTCGCTCGTCGACCGGATCGCGCAGCCGGCCGTGCTGGCCCGGCTGGGAATCTGCCTCGCCGCCGCGCTCCTCCTGCTGGTCGTGCTCCGCGGCTGGGAGGAGCCGTTTCCGTTCCGGCACGACGGCGTGCCGCCCCGGGGCGTGGTGTCGCGGGTGGCGTTCGAGCGGCCCGATCCCGAGGCGACCCGCACCGCCCAGGCACGGTCCGCGGCCAAGGTGCGGGTGGTCTACGCCCAGGACAAGGCCCCGGTGGTCCGGCTCCGCGACGGCCTCAAGAACCGGATCGCCGAGATCTCGGCGGCCGATCGACTCGGCCCCGCCATCCAGGAGGCGTGGCTCGAGTTCGCGCCCGCCGTGCAGGAACCCCCGCCGGCCGCCCCGGTCGACGCCGACCTCGAGTTCGACCGCTTCCGCGGCCAGATCGACTCCAAGGAGAAGCTGCTCCTGTTCGACAAGGCGATCGATCTCGCCTTCCAGGATCTCGTGAACGCCGGCGTGCTCGAGAAGATCCAGCACACCTACGACGAGGGCAGCCAGAACGAGATCGACGTGCACCCGATCGGCAACGCCGCCGAGACGACCCGGGTGCAGGTCTCCGACGTGATCCTCGTGGAGGCGAAGGCCCGGCTCAAGACGCGGCTGGAGGAGGAACTCGGCGAGGGCGAGTTTGCCGATCGGCTGTTCTCCTGGATCGAGCCCCGGCTCTCCGGCACGCTGGAGATCGACCGCGAGGGCACCGATCGGGCGAAGCGGGAGGCGATCGCCAAGACGCCCCCCCAGTTCATGCGGTATTCCGAGGGCGACGTGCTCGCGGAGGCCAACCAGCCGCTCGGCTCCGACGGCCTCGATCTCCTGCGGCGCGAGCACGACGAGTATCTCACGCAGCGGGATGCCCGGCAGCGGGTCGCCCGGATGCTGGCGATGCTCGGCATGTTCGCGGCGATGTTCGCCCTCTCGGGGTTCTACATCCACCTGCACCACCGGCATCTCCTCGACGACTTCAGCGACGTGGCCACGCTGCTCGGCCTGTCGGTGGCCGCCGTCGTGTTCTGCCTCGTCGCGGCCACCGACGCCTGGCAGGCCGAGATCGTGCCGCTCCTGATCTTCGCCATGACCGTGGCGATCGCCTACGACGAGGATCTCGCCCTCCTGCTCACCGCCCAGGTGGCGCTGGTGCTGGCCGAGGGCCTCGGCTGGGGCATCGGCCGCTACATCACCCTCACGTCGGCCGCCGCCGCGATGGTCTTCTGGGTGGGGCGGATCCGGAGCCGCAGCAAGCTGATCTATGTCGGCCTCTGGGCCGGCGCGGTGGCGGCCCTCACGCAGTTCGGCACGGGGCTGCTCGATGAGCGGCCGCTCGACGCCCGCATGCTCTACGAGGCGGGCCGCACCGGGCTGTGGACGGTGCTCGCCGGCTTCCTGATGACGGGCCTCCTGCCGTTCATCGAGCGGACCTTCGGTGTGCTCACCGACCTCAGCCTCCTGGAGGTGGGCGACGTCGCTCATCCGCTGCTCCAGGAGCTCGTCCGCCGGGCACCGGGCACCTACAACCACTCGATCAACGTGGCGAGCCTCGCCGAAGCGGCCGCCGAGGCGATCGGCGCCCGCGGCCTGCTCGTCCGCGTGGGCGCCTACTTCCACGACGTGGGCAAGATGCTCAAGCCCTCCTACTTCGTGGAGAACCAAGGCACCGAGAACCGGCACGAGTCGCTCGTGCCGGCGATGAGCACGCTGATCATCACGGCGCACGTCAAGGAGGGCGTCGAGCTCGCCCGGCAGTACAACCTGCCGAAGCCGATCGTCGACCTGATCGCCGAGCACCACGGCACGACGCTGGTGGAGTACTTCTTCCGGCGGGCGGAGGAGCGGTCGCAGGCCGACCCGAACGGCGAGGAAGTCGACGAGCAGACCTACCGCTACCCCGGACCGAAGCCGAGCACGCGGGAGTCGGCGGTGATGATGCTCGCCGACGCGGCGGAGAGCGCCAGCCGCTCGCTCACCGAGCCCACCCCGGCGCGGATCGCCAGCCTCGTGCACGACCTCGCCATGAAGCGGCTGCTCGACGGCCAGTTCGACGAGTGCGGCCTGACGCTCGAGGACCTCGGGATCGTGGAGCAGAGCCTCGTGAAGAGCCTGACGGCCGTGTACCACGGCCGCGTCAAGTATCCCGACCAGCGCACCGCCTGACCGCGCGCGAGGCCCGACGCATGCCCCGACAGTCCCTCCTCCGAGCCCGTGCCGCAGCCGTGCCGCGCGCGGCGGCGGGCTCGATCGCGGTCGCCGTCGACGCGGCCCGCCGTGGCCTGGTGCCCGCGGCGGACGTCCGCCGCCTCGCGGTCGTGGTGCGGCGCGCCGTCGCCGTGATCGGCCGACTGCCGGCGGAGATCTCGGTGCGGCTGCTCGACGACGCGGGGATCGCCGAGCTTCACGATCGCTGGCTCGGTGTGCCCGGCCCCACCGACGTGATCACGTTCGACCTGGGGGTCCCCGGGGGCCCGGGGCTGCACGGGGACATCGCGGTGAGCGTCGAGACCGCGCGGCGGATGGCGAAGCAACTCGGCTGGGACGCCCGGCACGAGCTGGCCTACTACGCCGTGCACGGCCTCTTGCACCTCGCCGGCGAGGACGACATCGACCCCGTCGATCGCCGGCGGATGCGGCTCCGCGAGCGGCAGGTGCTCGCGGCACTGTCGCTGCCGGGCCCGCCGGCCCGCCGGCCGCGCCGACCGCGGGGCCGGTCATGACGGCGGCGGCCCTCGGATTCGAGTCGGCGCTGGCCCTGCTGGCCGTGGCCTGCCTGGCGGCGGTTCAGGCCCGCGCGATCCGCGGCTCCCAGCGAACCACCCTTCAGGCGCTCTGCGAACGCCTCGGGCGGCCCGAGCGCTACGAGGAGATCATCGCCGCGAGCGAGACCATCGCGTTCATCGCGGCGTCGGTCGTGGTGGTCGCCGCCGCCGCCGCCACGCTCCTGGCCTTTCCCGCGATGCTCGCCGCCGAGGATCGCTCGCTGGCGCTCGAGATCTCGGCGGTCGCGGGCTGGATCACCCTGATCTGGCTGACGCTCGTGGTCGTGCCACTGCTGCTGGTGCACTTCGCCGGGCCGTGGATCGTCGTGGCGACGTGGACCGTCTGGCGGCCCATCGTCGGCCTGATCGGCCCCGTCGTGGGGCTGCTCGGCGGGCTGGCCTCCACCTTCGCCCGCCGGGACGGCGACGCCGCCGACAGGCCCCGCGACGAGCTCCGGCTGGTGGTGGACGAGGCGCATCGCGACGGCCGCATCGAGGGGCAGGCCCGCGACATGATTCGCGGCGTGATGGCCCTCGACGAGGTCCGCGTCGCCGCGATCATGACCCCGCGGACCCGGATGACGTCGATCCCCCTGGCGTCGTCGTGGCAGGATGCGGTCCGACGGGCGGCGGCGAGCGGCCACACGCGACTGCCCGTCTGGGACCGCACGCCGGACGACGTGGTGGGCATCCTGCACACCCGCGACGTGCTCACGAAGATCGCCGACGGCTTCGCCGGCGCGGCCGAGGGCCGTGCTCCGCCCGACCTGCGGTCGCTGCTGCGGCCCCCGTGGTTCGTGCCCGAGTCGACCAGCGTGCAGAAGATGCTCCGCGAGTTCCAGCGGGGCAACACGCACATGGCGATCGTGACCGACGAGTTCGGGGGCGTCGCCGGCGTGGTGACCATGGAGGACGCGCTCGAGGAGATCGTGGGGGAGATCGCCGACGAGCACGACGAGGCGTTCACCGACGGCATCCGCATGACCTCCGCCACCACGTGCGAGGCGCTCGCCCACGTCCGCATCGCCGCGGTCAACGCGCGGCTGGGCCTCGAACTCCCCGAGGAGGAGGATTTCGAGACGATCGGCGGATTCGTGTTCCACCAGTGCGGCCGGATTCCCGAGGTGGGCGAGCGGATCGAGTCGCACGGCGTCGCCATCGAGGTGCTCGCCGCGACCCGCCGCCGGATCGACCTCGTGCGGGTCGAGCGGCTCGCCCCGGACGCAGCCGATGGCCGCTGAGAAGACGCGGGCGATCGTCATCCGGGCCACGCCGTTCGGCGAGACAAGCTCGGTGGTGGGGCTCTATTGCCGGGAGTTCGGCAAGCTGCGGGCCCTGGCCAAGGGCGCGTGGCGGCCAAAAAGCGGCTTCGACGGCGGGCTTGACCTGCTTTCGATCAGTCAGGTACTCGTCCTGCGGAAATCGTCGGGCGGACTCGATCTGCTCACCGAGGCGAGCCTCGAGAGCCGCTTTCGTGTGGGCTCGAGCCTGGCCGCGGTGCTCGGCGGCCTGCACGTCGCCGAACTGCTCGATGCCCTGACGGCCGACGCCGACCCCCAGCCGGAGCTCTTCGACGTGGCGCATGCGACGCTCAGACGGCTGTCGG
>JBIIMU010000262.1:0-4516 GCA_044337845.1 Pirellulales bacterium
CGAGGCTGGCACGGCGGGCGTGACGGGCCCCTCGAGCGTGTCGCGGACGGCCTGTGCCTTCCGCTCGTCGGGCACCGAGCAGATGATCGTGCGGGCGGCCATGATCCGCTGGATCGACATCGAGATCGCGTGCGTGGGCACGGCGTCGAGCGACGGGAACCAGCCCTCGCCCACCTGCTGCCGCCGGCAGGCCTCGTCGAGCGCCACCACGAGGTAGGGATCCGGGGCCGCGAAGTCGGCCGGCGGGTCGTTGAAGGCGAGATGCCCGTTTTCTCCGATCCCGCAGAGCAGGAGGTCGAAGTCGTCGGCGGGCACGAGGCCCGCGAGGCGGCGGCACTCGGCCCGTGGATCGCCGTCGGCGGCGATCCCGTGGAAGGCGGCGGGCCGCGCGGGCAGGCGGTCGACGAACCGCTCGCGGAGGTAGCGGCGAAAGCTCGCGGGATGGTCGGCGGGCAGGCCGCAGTATTCGTCGAGGTGGAAGACCTCGACCCGCTCCCAGGGGATGCCCGGCGTGGCGGCGAGGGCCGCGAGCACCTCGAGCTGCGAGGTGCCGGTGGCGACGACGAGCGTGGCGCGGTCGCGGACGGCGAGCGTGCGGCCGAGCGCCGCGGCGGCCTCGGCGGCGGCGGCGGAGCCCATCTCGGGCCGGCTGAAGTGGATCGCGAGCTTCATGGGCGCCCGTGCTCAGGATGTCGAGGATCGAGCCCGACGGCCAGGCGCGGGTTGGTGGCCGTGAGCCGTTCGATCGCGCCGCCATCGAGGCCGAGGTGCTCCCGGAGGTTGTCGCGGACCTGCCGCATCGAGATCGTCGAGCCGGCGAGGTTCTTCAGGCCCGGACGGCGGGCCACCCCGGCGGCGTCGACCTCCACCTCGCCCTCGCCGTAGGCATAGCGGCCCGGCGGCAGCTTCGCCGCGAGGATCGCGTCGGTCACCATGATCGTGCGGTCGAGGCCCGACACGGCGAGGTAGTTGGCCAGCGCGAAGAACGGCACGTGCACGCCGTCCGGAATGAAGCAGATCCAGAGCCGGTCGTGCAGGAACAGGGCCCGCTGGATGAAGTTGTCGTGCCGCGGCAAGTCGAGGGCACAGCCGTTGCCGAGGTGCGTGACCATCGAGAGGCCGGCGTCGATCGCCGCGCGGAGCTCGTCGAGCGACGGGTCGCAGTGGCCGGCCGACACCGTGACGCCGTGCCGTGCCAGGAACGAGGTGGTCGCGAGCCCCGCGTCGCACTCCGGCGCGAGCGTGACGAGCCGCACGAGGCCGGCACCGGCCTCGAGGATCCGCTGGGCAGCGCTCACGGTCGCCGGCACGATCTTCGCGGGATCGTGCGCCCCCGGGCAGCCGGGCTTGCGGCTCAGGAACGGCCCCTCGACGTGGAAGCCCGCGATCATCCGGGCGATCGCGGGATCTTGCTCGCGGAAGGCCGCGAGCCGGGCGAGCTTGTGGCAGATGCCCTCGATCGAGTCGGTGATCACCGTGGCGAGGATGCCGTCGGTGCCGTCGGCGGCGAGCTCGTCGCAGGCCCGGCGGCACTGCGCCAGCGTGAGGTTCTGCGAGCAGAAGTCAGCTCCGGCGTAGCCGTTGACCTGAATGTCGAAGCCGCCGGTCACAAGGCGACGTCGACCACGCCTTCGTAGGCGAAGTCACCCTGATTCCACAATGCCGGAGTGCCGGAGACGAACGTGCCGCCGGAGAGGAAGGGGGCGGCGTCGAGGATGTCGATCGACCAGTCGATGTTGGTGTCGCCCGGGGCCGCAAAGGCCATGCTTCCGCCCCAGAAACTGCCGCCGAGGTTGCCGCTCATGACCGGAGGGTCGAGGCGACTGAGCAGAAACGGGATGCGGAGCGGCAGCACGTTCGACCAGGCCGCCGTGGTCGGCCAGGTGCCGAACACCTCTGGCCGCCCGAACTGCGTGCCGCTGCTCTGGAGGAGCCGCCAGGTGCCGGTTCTCTGGTTGCGGCCCGCGATGTCGGTCTTGCCGTCGAAGTTGAAGTCACCGGCCACGAACTGCCCCCAGGTCTGCGGGTTCGCAAAGCCGCCGAACGTGGAGGTCGTGAACGCCGTGCCGGTGCTCCGCGACACGAGCCACTGGCCCGTCGTCGGATTGCGGCCCAGCAGGTCGGACCGGCCGTCGCCGTCCACGTCGCCGATCGTCGCGTCGGACCAGGCCACGTCGGTGGCCCACGTGCCGAACACGCGGCCCGCCGCGAACCGGTCGCCGTTGCTCATGAACACCCGCCAGCGGCCGGTGAGCGGGTTGCGGCCGGCGAGGTCGGATCGGCCGTCGGCGTTGAAGTCGCCGGCGAAGCAGGTCTGCCAGGCCGCGGACCGGATCCCAGCCGGGGCGGTGACGAATCCGATCTCGGAACTCCGCGACATCCACCACTGACCCGACGTCGGATCGCGGGCGGCGAGGTCGGCGGACCCGTTGCCGTCGAAGTCGCCCGCGACGACGTGCTCCCAGGCGACGGCGGTCGACCAGCTGCCGAATCGCCGCGGATCGCTGAACCGCACCCCCTCGCTCTCGAGCAGTCGCCAGTTGCCGTTGTCCGCGTTGCGGGCCGCGATGTCGGAGCGGCCGTCGCCGGTGAAGTCGCGCACCGTGATCGACTCCCAGCGGACGTCGCTCGGCAGCCGGCCCCAGAGCTGGGGGGCCGTGCCGGAGGCCACCCCGAGGCTCCGATTCACCCACACCCCGCCGGTCGCGTCGATCCAGCCCAGATCGTCGGCGAGGTCGCCGTCGAAGTCGCCGCTCAGCGGCGCGGCCGCAACGGCAGGCTGCCCGACCGGCACCCGCTCGAGGAGATCCGCCGACACGCCGTTGGTGATCCGGGTCTGCGTGACCCACGCGTTCGTTCCCGACGTGGCGACCATGGCGTTGGCGAACCGCGTCGGAGCCTTCTGGTAGACCGTGAACGTCGCCTCGCGGAACTCAGCGTTGGTCGTCGATGTCGCCCGCACGACGAGCGTGTCGCTGGAGATCGTGTACCCCGGCTTCACGAGCGACGAGGCCTTGATCGTGAGCAGGCCTCCCCCATCGATCGTGGCCGCGGCGAAGCCCGAGCTCCCCGCCACCGAATAACTCAGCGGGCTGCCGCCGCCGTCGAAGTGATCGGCCAGGCGGATCACGACCGGCTGGGCCGCCGACCCGATCGGCATCACGAAGCTGTCGATCGGTGCCGTGGCGGTGACCGCGAGGGCCCGCCGGGGCTCGAGGGGCTCGCCGCCGCGCAGCGGCCGGGGCGTCCGCCGGGCGTCAACGGGCACGCCCGCACGCTGTCTCGCACCCGGCGTCACGACCATGCCTCCCGGAATCCCGAGCACCCACCGACCGGGGTGAGCCTACCACCACCCCGCCGCAGGGCCTACGGCCGGGCGTGCGGCGCGGTGATTCCGGCCCCGCGTGGTTGCGGACCCGGTGCCGCGGTGCCACCCTTGCATCCTGCGGGCAGGAATCGGCCACTCGGGTCGCGTAACGTTTTCCGAGATCGCCCGTTGACCTGCTGCCCAATCCCGCGAGGAGATCCGCCATGGCCGTCCGCGCCACCCCGTTGCTCGGCTCCTGTTTCGGGGCGGCCCTCGCCCTCGCGGCGGTCGCCGCCCCCGCCGCCGACGCCCCGCTGCCGCTGGAGCGCGTGGTGCTCTTCACCTCGGGCGTGGGCTACTACCAGCACGGGGGAACGATCGTCGACGAGGCGACCGTGGAGATGCAGTTCGCCGCCGCCGACGTCAACGACCTGCTCAAGAGCATGGTGGTGCTCGATCCCGGCGGCGGTCCGCCGACGGTGAGCTACGCCTCCCGCGATCCGGTCACGAAGACGCTCGGCACCTTCGCCGTCAACCTCACCGACAACCCGTCGCTCGGCGAGCTCCTCGGCCGGCTTCGCGGCCAGCGGGTGGAACTCGACGCCGCCACGCCCGTCGCCGGCACGGTCGTGGGCGTGGAGCAGCGGCGGGTTGAGATCGGCGAGGACCAGGCCGTCGAGAAGCAGTTTCTCACCGTGCTCACCGCCGACGGCCTGCGGACGCTGCCGCTCGACGCCGTCTCCCGCGTGAAGCTCGCCGACCCGCGGCTCCAGGCGGAGCTCGAGAAGGCGCTCGCCGTGCTGGCCCTCGCCGCGGACAACGAGAAGAAGGGGGTGGCGATCGCGTTCTCGGGCGCGGGCGAACGGCCCGTGACGGTCGGCTACGTGCGGGAGTCGCCGATCTGGAAGACGAGCTATCGGCTCCTGCTCGACGCCGACACGGCCGTCACGAAGGCGGCGCTGCAGGGCTGGGCGATCGTGGAGAACACCACCGACGCCGACTGGAAGAACGTGCGGCTGTCGCTCGTCAGCGGCCGGCCGATCTCGTTCGTGATGGACCTCTACCAGCCGCTCTACCTGCCGCGGCCGCTGGTGGAGCCGGAGCTCCACGCGTCGCTCCGGCCGCAGGTCTACGGCCAGAGCATGAGCGACGCCGAGAAGCAGCTCACCCAGGCGGGCGGGCGACTCGACGAGCTGGCCGCCCTGGGCC
>JBIIMU010000014.1:0-16558 GCA_044337845.1 Pirellulales bacterium
ACGGGCGACGCCGCGGCCGCCGCCGGCTCCACGACGTCGGCCGCCTGCCGGGCCGCGGCGATCCCGCCGACGAGCACCGCGCAGGCCGCCAGGGCGGCCGCGATCACGCGCGGCGGCCGCGGGCGGCGGCAGACGGGCCGACGGTCGGGTCGATCGCTCACAGCCGGCAGTTGCCGATGCGGGTCTCGATGATCGCCGAGGCGCCGATCGCCTCGAGCCGCTCCATCACGGCATGCACCTCACCCCGCTTCACCATCGCCCGCACGGCGCACCACGACGAGTCTTCCAGCTGCATCACCGTCGGCGAGTTGAAGCCGGGCGTGATCCGTTCCGCGTCGGCCAGCCGGGCCCGCGGCACGTTGTATTCCAGGAGCGACCAGCTGCGGGCGATCACGATGCCCTCCAGCCGCCGCACGATCCTGTCGGCCAGGGCGGTGTCGGCGAGCCCGGGGTGCTGGATCAGCACGGTCTCGTAGCGGCCGATCTCGTCGAGCACGTGGAGCCGGTTGGCGGCGAGCGTGCTGCCGGTCTCCACGAGATCGACGATCGCATCGGCGACGCCCAGGGCGATCATCACCTCGACGCTCCCGGAGAGCTCGACGAAGTGGGCATCGACGCCGCGGTCGGCGAGCCAGCGGCGGGTGATCCGCGGAAAGCTGGTGGCGATCCGCCGCCCGGCCAGCTTCCGGGGGTCGTCGATGGCCGCGTCGTCGGGCACGCAGAGTGCCAGCCGGCAGCTGCCCACGCCGAGATCGAGCCGGTGCACCACCTCGGCGCCGCTCTCCGCCACGAGGTCGGCCCCCGTGATCCCGAGGTCGATGGCACCCTCCGCCGTGAGCACCGGGATGTCGTCGGTGCGGAGGAAGGTGATCTCCACGGGCATGTCGCGGCAGCGGGCGAAGAGGGCCCGGTCGGTGCGCCGGAAGCAGAGGCCGGCATCGCCGAGCAGCTGCGCGGAGAGCTCCGCGAGGCGGCCCTTGCTCGGCACGCCGACGCGGAGGAGGCGGTCCTGGTGATCCGTCATGTCGATGGTCCCTGGGGAGCGGGGGTCCGGGCCGCCTTCTCGTCGAGCCCCGAGACGCCGAAGCGACGCGCCAGCTCCGCCTCGACGAGACCGAACGGCACGCCGCGGCAGGCGAGCAGCACGAGCATGTGGTAGACCAGATCGGCGGCTTCCGAGACGACGCGGTCGTCGGTTTCCTCGCGGGCGGCCCGCACCAGCTCGTCGGCCTCCTCGGTCACCTTGGCGCCCGCCCCGGCGGGGCCGCTGGCGAGCAGCCGGGTGGTGTACGATCGGGCCGACGGGTCGGCCTGGCGTGAGGCGATCACCCCCACGAGGGCCTCGAGCACCTCACCGCAGCGACGTGGCGATGGACGCGGATCGGACACGGTCGACGACGACTCCCGGGGGCACGGAGGGGCACGCGTCCGGACGGTCCGGGGCGGCACCCGCTGGGCTCCCAACTGTAGCACGGCCCCAGGGCGGTTCGGGCCACCCCCGCGTGCCGCTCGGAGACGACTGCTGGTTCCTGTCGGGGCCGACGGCCTCGGGGAAGTCGTCCCTGGCGATCCCGCTGGCCCGCAGGCTCGGGGCCGAGATCGTGAGCGTCGATTCCATGGCGGTCTACCGGGGGCTCGATGTGGGCACCGCCAAGCCGACCCCGGAGCAGCGGGAGGCGGTGCCCCACCACCTGCTGGACGTGGTGGAGGCAGGGGAGGCCTACAGCGTCGCCCGCTGGCTCACCGACGCGGCCGAGGCCCTGGCCGGCTGCCGGGCGCGGGGCCGGGCCATCCTCTTCGTGGGCGGCACCCCGCTCTACCTGCGAGCCCTCCGCGACGGCCTCGCCCCGCTGCCCCCGGCCGATCCCGCGATCCGGGCCGCGCTCGCCGCCGAGGCCGGGCGACTGGGGCCTGAGTCGTTGCACGCGCGGCTGGCCACGATCGACCCCGCCGCGGCCGCCCGCATTCACCCCCGGGACGCGAAGCGGACGATTCGGGCGCTCGAGGTGGCCGAGATGACGGGCCGCCCGCTCTCGGAGGCCTTCGCCCCCGCTCCCGATCCGATCTTCGAGCGGCGGCTCCTGATCGTCGACCGGCCGAGGACGGCGCTCTATCGCCGGATCGACCTCCGCGTCGGCGAGATGTTCTCCGCCGGGATCATCGCCGAGACGCAGGCCGCGCTCGCGACGCCCGGCGGCATCGGGCCCACGGCCCGCCAGGCCGCCGGCTACGCCGAGACGATCGCCCTGCTCGAAGGACGGCTCGACCTCGCGGAGGCCGTCCGCCGCACCCAGCAGCGGACTCGCCAGCTGGCCAAGCGGCAGCTCACCTGGCTGCGGAGCTTCGCGGCCGCCACCTGGATCACGGCCTGAGGCCACGTCGCGTCCCCCGCGGCCCCGGGTGGAAGACCACCCGAGGGCTGCGGGCCGGACGGCTGACGGTCGGTCGGCTAGGCGACGAGCTTGACGGCCGGCTGCTCGCCGGTGATGCCGATGATGAACTCCTCGAAGATCTTCACGTCGAGGGCGGAGGCCGTCTCGGCCTCGGGGTGGAACTGCACGCCGATCGCCGTCCAGTTCTCGACGCAGCTCTCGATCGCCTCGACCACGCCGTCCGGGGCCCGGGCGGTGACCCGGAAGCTCGCCGCGACGTCGTCGATGGCCATGTGGTGCATGCTGTTCACGCGAATCTCGCCGTCGCCGTACACCCGCTCCATCGCGGACCCCGACTCGACGACCAGGGCGTGGCGGTGGGCCAGGTCGGTCGGATCCTTGTGCGGGATCGCCTTCGGCAGATCCTCGGGGATGTGCAGGAACAGCGTGCCCCCCTCGGTGATGTTGAGCAGCTGCATGCCGGCCCCGATCGCCAGCACCGGCATGTGGCGGGCGCAGATGTGCTTGGCGAGCAGGCGGTCGAAGTCCTCGCGGCGGGTGTCCATCGGGCGGACGGCCGGGTGGGCCATGAAGCCGTCGCGGCGGGGATCGAGGTCGGCGCCTCCCACCATCACCACGCCGTCGAGCAGGTCGAGCAGCCGGACGACGTCGTCCTCGTCGGCCAGCGGCGGCAGGATCACCGGGATGCCGCCCGAGGCGGTGATGCCGTCGAAGTAGCCGGCGGCGACGAACGACAGGGCGGCGTGCTCCTTGCGGGTCGAGCGGTAGTCGGTGTTGATGCCGATGAGGGGCTTGGCGGCCATGGGCGGTGAATCCTCCGTGACAAGTCACCCGGCTTCCCTGCCGGGCGTGGCGGCGAACGTATCGGCCGCAAGCCCGATCACAAGGATTTTTCCGATTTAGTGGTGGCGGCGGCCGTGCCACCACAAGATCAGGTGCTAGCACTCCGGGTGCTAGCAGACGGTGGAGCCGCGGGCCCGGGGTGGCCCGCTCACTCCGGGCGGGTGACTCGGTACAGGTCGATGCAGGGACCGGCTGCCACGCCGAGCGGCCGCCGGGCCGGGAGTTTCGCGACGCCGAGGCCGGTGGCGCGAACGGCCGGCTCGAAGTTGACGGCCCGGGCCCGGCCGGGATCGGCCACGAGGGCCACGCCCCGCGGGGCGAGCGTGCGGGCCACCACGCCGGCGAGGGCCTCCGCATGATGCTTCTCGTAGAGCACGTCGGCCGCCACCACGAGGTCGAACACGCCGAGGTCGTCCGGGAGTCGCCGCCAGTCGAGCAGCATGGTCTCGAGCGTCGCCGCCCCGTTGCGGGCGGCGTTGTACCGCACCCCCTCCAGGGCGTCCTCCTCGTAATCGCTGGCCACCGCCCGAAATCCGCGGCGACTGGCCACGATCGCGGGCAGGGCGAGACCGCAGCCGAGCTCCAGCAGGCTCCGGCCCCCGGGCTCCAGCACGGCGATCTCCTCCGCCAGGACGACCGCCGACTCCCAGACGTTGGCCCAGTACGGGATCCGCTCGTCCCGCTCGAACGCCTCGACGTCGATCAGAGCGTCGAGGTCCGGAGGCTGCCAGAAGGCGTACCGGTGCCCCCGGACGTCGATGACCCGCTCCACGGGGGAGAACCGCTCGTAGCCCATCCTGACCGGCCTCCACCGTCGCAGTCGTCACGCGTGGCAGCCCCGGATGGCATCCGGAGGATCCGGCTTCGTCGCGTGAAGCCCTGCCGTGTGGCACGATTGTACGGTCCCCGTCCCGCCCTCCGGTTGCGTCCATGCTCACCGACTTCGATCTCCATCTGCTCGGCGAGGGCCGGCACTGGACGGCCTACGAGAAACTCGGGGCCCACGTGGAAACCCACGACGGCGTCCGGGGGGTGCGGTTCGCCGTCTGGGCGCCGAACGCCGCCGGCGTGTCGGTGGTGGGCGACTTCAACGGCTGGAACGGCGACGCCCACCGGATGCACAAGCGGATCCCGTCCGGAGTCTGGGAGCTGTTCGTGCCGGGGCTCGACGTCGGCACGCTCTACAAGTTTCGGGTGCAGGCCGCCGACGGTGCGTCCGACCGCAGCGATCCCTACGGCTTCGGGGCGGAGGTGCCGCCGCGGACCGCCTCCGTGGTGGTCGATCTCGGGGCCTACCAGTGGCAGGACGCGGAGTGGATGGCCTCCCGGGCGGCTCGCCAGTCGCTCTCGGCCCCGCTGTCGATCTACGAGGTGCACCTCGGCAGCTGGCGGCGGCCGGGCGACGATCCGCACCGCTGGCTCTCCTACGCCGACCTGGAGCGGGAGCTCGTTCCGTACGTGGTCGAGATGGGCTTCACGCACGTGGAGTTCCTGCCGCCCACCGAGCATCCGCTGTCGGCCAGCTGGGGCTACCAGACGATCGGCCTGTTCGCGGCCACCAGCCGCTTCGGCCCGCCCCAGGCCCTGATGTCGCTGATCGACGCCCTCCATCGGGCGGGGGTCGGCGTGCTCATCGACTGGGTGCCGGCGCACTTCCCCAAGGACGGGCACGGGCTGCGGCGCTTCGACGGCACCGCCCTCTACGAGCACGAGGATGCCCGCAAGGGCGAGCACCCCGACTGGGGCACGATGATCTTCAACTACGGCCGCTGCGAGGTCTCGAACTACCTGATCGCAAGCGCGCTGTTCTGGCTCGACCACTACCACGTGGACGGCCTGCGGGTCGACGCGGTGGCCTCGATGCTCTATCTCGACTACAGCCGCCAGGAGGGGGAGTGGGAGCCGAACTGCTTCGGCGGCCGCGAAAACCTCGAGGCGATCGAGTTTCTCAAGTCGTTCAACGTGCAGGTGCACGAGCGGTTTCCGGGCACGCTGACGATCGCCGAGGAGTCGACGGCGTGGCCGGGCGTGTCGCGGCCGACCTACGTGGGGGGGCTCGGCTTCAGCCTGAAGTGGAACATGGGCTGGATGAACGACACGCTGCGGTACATGCGGCACGATCCGGTGCATCGCAAGTATCACCACGACGAGCTCACGTTCAGCCTGATCTACGCGTTTCACGAGAACTTCGTGCTGCCGCTCTCGCACGACGAGGTGGTTCACGGCAAGGGCTCGCTGCTCGGCCAGATGGCGGGCGACGACTGGCAGAAGTTCGCCAACCTGCGGCTGCTCTACGCCTACATGTGGTGCCACCCGGGCAAGAAGCTGCTGTTCATGGGGGGCGAGTTCGGGCAGTGGGCCGAGTGGAACTTCGACGAGAGCCTGCAGTGGCACCTCGGGCAGTGGGAGAAGCACCTGGGGCTCTCGCGGGCCGTGGCCGATCTCAACCGCCTGGTCCGCCGTGAGCGTTCGCTCCACGAGCTCGATTTCGACGGCCGCGGGTTCGAGTGGATCGACTGCCACAACTGGCAGGACAGCGTCGTCGCCTTCGTCCGGCGGGCGTCCGACCCGGCCGACTTCACCGTCGTGTGCTGCAACTTCACGCCGGTGCCCCGGCACGGCTACCGGCTGGGCGTGCCCGAGGGCGGCCTCTACGACGAGGTCTTCAACGGCGACTCCGCCTGGTACGGCGGCGGCAACCTCGGCAACGGCGGCGCGATCGCGGCCGAGCACCGGCCCGCGCACGACCGCGAGCACTCGCTCTTGGTCACGCTGCCCCCGCTCGGGGTCGTCGTGCTCAAGCCCCGCCGCTGAACGGCCGCCGCGGAGGTCTCACTCGCCCTCGGACCCGCGCGGCTCCCGCTTCCACGACACCTCGTTCCGCTCCTCGACCGACCGCATCCAGCGGCTGAAGACCCCCGTGGCGTCCTCCTCCGCGGCGGCCACAAGGCGGCGGGGATCGCGGGCGGCGGCCAGGAACAGCTCGCGGAGCTGGGGATCCGCGGGCTCGAGGCCGACGAGCCGCAGGACGTAGCAGACGGTCTTGGGCTCGTTGAACGCCACCGCGACCTCGCCGGGCTCGAGGCTGAACACGGCCCGCATGAAGTCTTCACCGGGCATCGCCAGCCCCTCGGGCTGCGACAGCTCCGGCATCGAGCCGAACGGAGCCGTGCCCCGGTCGAGCCAGGTGAACGGTCCGGCCTTCACGACCTCGAGCCCGCCCCGCGCCGCGGCGGCCTCGGCGAGTGACTTTCCGCCGGTCTTCACGTCGGCGGCGAGCTGTTCGGCCGCCCCGAGCGCGAGTGGCCGCGCCTCGACGATTCCCCAGGCCCTCAGGACGTCGTCGCGGGCCGCCGGGAACGAGGGCACGAACTGCTGCTGGTCCTCCGTCTTCCACGACAGATAGCGATTGCCCTCGATGTCGCGGGTGGCGATCGGGCGGAGCAACGGGCCGGAGCGGTCGAACAGCATGTCGATCCATCGCTGCTGCCGCATGCCGAGTTCCCGCGACATCGTGATCTCGAAGCTGCCGCCGATGCCGGGCGTTGCGAAGGCCTCGGACCGATTCACGAGTTCCGACGTGCCCCCGGTCAGCCCCTGCTTCTCCGCGATCTTGGCGACATCCGGCGCCACCGGCGCCGGCCCCGCCCCGTCCCCGGCCACCTGCCAGAGGGCCAGCGACTCGCCGTACTTGCCCACGTCGGCCTTCACGGCGTCGAACACGTCGGACACCCGCCGCTCCGAGGCGATCGCCGCCAGGCGGTCGCGGATGTCGTCGGCCACCTTGTCGAGCGGCTCGAACTGGTCGTCCGCGGGCTTGTCCGCCGGCTTCTCCTCGGCCGCCGCAGCGGGCTCGGCGGACTTCGCCGCAGGGGCATCGGCGGCCGCTGCCGGCTTGGCGGCGGCTGCGTCGGCCGGTGCGGGCTTGGCGTCGCCGCCGGTCGCCGCCGGCTGCCGAAACGCCGCCGGGCGGAAGGGCGTGGCCGTCGCGGTCGCGCCGTCTTTGCCCTCGGGCTTGGCCTCAGGCTTGGGCTCGGGCTTGCCCTCGGGCTTGGGCTCGGGCTTGGCCTCCGCCGTGGGCTCCGGCTTCGCCTCCGGTGCCGGGGTCGCGGCCTCGGCGTCGGGCTTCGCCGGCTCCTTCACGCGGTAGAGGGCGGCCTTGCGCTCCTCGTAAAACTCCTTGATCGCGGCGTCGGTCACCTTCGGCCGCTCCTCCGCCACGAAGGCGTCGGCCTTCGCGACCAGGTAGGAGTAGCGGGCCCGCTGCGGCTGGCGGAACCCGGGGTCGGGGCTGCGGGCGACCGGAAGCTCATCGCGATAGCGGTCGAAGAACGAGCGGAGCTTGGCCTCGGCCGGCTCCGGCACCTGGTCGCGGAACTTCTCCACCACCACCGGCACCGCCTCGATCGTGGCCGACTGCTCGAGCCGCCGGTAGTAGTCCCACAGCCACGCGGGCGGCGTGCCGGAGAAGTCGACGCCCCGCATCACCAGCTCCCGCATCCGGTCGGCGAGCAGCACCGTGCGGAGGGCTTCGAAGACGTCCTGCTGCCCGAGCCCGATCCGCCCCATGCGGGCCACGATCCCCTCGAACTGATCCGGCCGAACCAGGTCGTTGGTCCAGCCCGCGATGAAGCGGTTGATCGACTCGTTGCTCACCACGATCCCGGCCTTCTCCGCCTCCCGGGCCAGGAGGAGCGTGTTCACCACGTCCTTCTCGTCGTCGGGCAGCGGCGGCCGCGAGGGCGTGCGTCCGGTGGCCGCCAGCGACTCCACCAGAAACTGGTTGGCGGCCCGCCGCAGCAGCACGGCCCGCTGGAGGCCGCTCTCGCGGAGTCCGCCCCCCTTCCACGACACCACCTGCGGATCGGCGTTGCCCACCCCGGACCCCATCTGCAGGATCGGCGGCAGGACGAAAAATGCGAGCATCGCCATGATCGCGAGTCCGGCGAGGGCCGCCTTCTCGTACTGGCGAAAGACACCGAAGGAACCGGCCATGGAACCGCCTGTAGGCTATGGCCCGACGGCGAAACCGCCGAGGCTTGACAAGGAAAGAGCGCGGAGGGTAACGCTGAAAGGCCGCGTATCCGGGGCCTCGACAGGCCGAAGATTGTAGCGCCAGGGATTTCGGCGCCAATCCCGAAGCCCCGCCCCGCCTCAGCATCGATCCACACCCGTGACCCCCTGCGATCCCCACCATGGCCAAGAAGTCGTCCTCCACAGCCCGCTCGGCCCGTCGCGGTGCGTCCCGTTCGTCGTCGGCCGGCACGGGCGGGGCCGCGCCGAAGGGCGACTACCAGCTGGTGATCGTGGAGAGCCCCGCCAAGGCCAAGACGATCGAGAAGTACCTCGGCCCGGGCTTCGTGGTGAAGGCCTCGATCGGCCACATCCGTGATCTTCCCAGCAAGTCGCCCAAGGGAGTCCGGCAGCCGGTGCCGGGCGTCGACCTCGACCACGACTTCGCCCCCACCTACGAGATCGACGGCGACAAGACCAAGACGGTCACGGAGCTCCGGAAGCTCGCCAAGGGAGCCAACGACATCTGGTTCGCCACCGACTTGGACCGTGAAGGCGAGGCGATCGCCTGGCACCTCACCCAGGTGCTCGGCGTGGATCCTCTCCGCGCGAAGCGGGTGACGTTCGACGCGATCACCAAGTCGGAGGTGCAGCGGGCCTTCCAATCGCCCCGGGCGATCAACATGCCCCGCGTCGAGGCGCAGCAGGCGCGGCGGATCGTCGACCGGATCGTGGGCTACCAGGTGTCGCCGATCCTCTGGAAGAAGGTGGCGGGCGGACTGTCCGCCGGCCGTGTGCAGAGCGTGGCCACCCGGATCGTGGTCGATCGCGAACTCGAGATCCGCGAGTTCACGCCGTCGGAGTCGTGGGAGATCACGGGCGGCATGACGTTCGACGTCGCGGAATCCGCCGCCCTTCACGAGGCGTGGACGACCTTCATGGCCCACCGCGACGAACGGGGGCGGCCGCCGTTGGTCCGCGACCGCATGGCCTGGCTCACCGACCGACGGTCGCTCGCCTGCGACCTCGTCGAGGTCGGCGGCAAGCCGGTGAAGATCGAAGCCGACAACACCTCCTCGATCGACCTCTCCGGCGACGTGCGGGCTGCGGCAGAGGCGGCCGGGGTGCTCGACATCCGCATCGACCGGCAGACCGACGAGACCGGCAAGGGCCGCGGAAAAAACGTCGTCCGGCTCACGGGCCGCCCCGACCCGAAGGCCCGCTACACGGTCGAGTCGATCGACGTCACCCGCACCCGCTCGAAGCCCTACCCACCGTTCATCACGAGCACCCTCCAGCAGGCCGCCTCCAGCCGGCTCGGCATGAGCACCGACCGCACGATGCGGATCGCGCAGCAGCTCTACGAGGGCATCGATCTGCCCGACGAGGGCCGCGTGGGCCTGATCACCTACATGCGAACCGACTCGACGAACCTCTCCCGGGAGGCGATCGAGATGGCCCGCCGCTACCTCCAGGAGCGGCACGGGGCGGCCTACGTGCCCGAGAAGCCGCGGTCGTATTCGAGCTCCAACGAGAGCGCCCAGGAGGCCCACGAGGCGATCCGCCCCACCGACGCCTTCCGCGAGCCCGACCGCATCGCCGCCGCCCTGACCGACGAGCAGCTCAAGCTCTACCGCTTGATCTGGCAGTGCTTCGTGGCCTGCCAGTCGACGGACGCCGAATGGGATTCGACGAGCGTCCGCATGCGGCGGAGCGACCGCGACACGGGAGCCGTTTTCAAGGCCCATGGCCGCGTCCTGCGGTTCGACGGCTTCTACAAGATCAGCGGCACGCCGCGGGACGACGGCGACCAGGTCCTTCCCGCATTCGACAAGGGAGCGGTGCTGGCCCCCTTCGACATCGAGCCGCGACAGAAGTTTCAGGCTCCGCCGCCGCGGTACACGGAGGCCACGCTCGTCAAGAAGATGGAGGAGGAGGGCATCGGCCGCCCTTCCACCTACGCCAGCATCATCAACGTGATCGAGAACCGCGGCTACGTGACGCAGCAGGACCGCCGGTTCCACGCCACCGCGATCGGCGAGGCCGTGACGGGATTCCTCAAGCGCGGCTTCCGCGACCAGTTCATCGAGATCGGCTACACCCGCGAGATCGAGCGGGAGCTCGACCAGGTCGCCCAGGGCACGAAGACCTGGACGGACATGCTCCACGAGTTTCACGGCGAGCTGTCGCCGAAGCTCGAGGGTGCGATGAACGAGCCTCACGAGAAGGCGAAGTCAGACCCGTCCGAGTTCGCCTGCCCCGAGTGCGGCCGGCGGCTGGAATACCGGCTCGGCGGCAAGGGGGAGTTCCTCTCCTGCTCCGGCTACAACGAGAAGATCATCGAGGAGCCGGTCGAAGTGGCGGCTCCGAAGGGGAAGGCGAAGAAGGCCAGGAAGAAGGCCAAGCCGAAGGAGCGGCCGGCGTGCAGCTTCGCGATGCCGGTGGACCGCCAGCGGCGGCCGCTGCTTCCCGAGCAGATCGACCTGCTCTCGCCGGCGGGCGTGCCGATGGTGAAGCGGACGGGCCGCTTCGGCGATTTCCTGGTGGAAGACAAGCCGCGACCGCCGAAGGTGCGGGGTAAGAAGGCCGCCGACACGCCGGCCGAGCCGCCGCCGTTCATCCTCAACCTCGACCGCAAGGGGAACCTCAAGTTCCCCGCGCCACCGCCGCTGGTCACCGACATCGCCTGCCAGAAGTGCGGCGACCTGATGAATCTCCGCGACGGCAAGCGGGGCCCGTGGCTCGGCTGCCGCGCCTTCCCCAAGTGCCGCGGCCGCGAGGCCTTCACGAAGCTCCCCGAAGACCGGCAGAAGGCTTTCCAGGCGGAGCTCGAGCGGCACATGCGCGGCCAGACCAGGCTCACGCTCACCCGCCGCGACGGCGTGACGCCGGTGCCGGAAGGAACGCCCCTCGCCCAGCTGACGATGGAAGGCGGCGTGGCCGAACTGAAGCCCTACCAAGGCTGAACGGCTCGGGACGCCCGCTGCGGCTTCTCCCGATCCATCGAGGGGAAGTCGGGGACTGGCGGCTGCTCGACGAGCTTCGAGCATTTCGCCCCGTCGAGCCGGAAGCGACCTCACGCGTGGAGCGAAATGCTCCTGCGAGGCGACAGCCGCCATCCCCGACGGCGCGTGCGCGCCCCCCTCACACCCAGGGCATTTCGGAGCCGAACGTCGCGGGGGTTTCGTCGAGGGCCACCGCGTAGGCCGTGGCATGCGAGCGGCAGTGCGAGATGCTCACCAGGATGCAGCGGATGCCCATTCGCTCCGCCATCTCGGCCGTCCCGCCCCGCAGGGTCGCCACCGGACGCCCCGCGGCGCCGTTGATAACCTCGACGTCGCGCCAGCTGACGCCCCGGCGCCAGCCGGTGCCGAGGGCCTTGAGCACGGCCTCCTTCGCCGCCCAGCGGCCCGCGAAGTGCTGCGTGGCCATCGTCCGGGCCCTGCAGTACTCGATCTCCGCCGGCGTGTAGACGCGGCCGATGAACAGCTCCCCGTGCCGCTCGATCATCTGGGCGATCCGCAGCACCTCGGTGATGTCGGTGCCGATCCCGAGGACGTTCATGCGGGCCGCCCCCGCGCGGGGCTCCGGCCGGCGGCGGCCGCCTCGCCCCGTGCCAGCCCGCAGGCCCGCCGGGCCCGCGCGAGCACCTCGCCCGCCCTGGCCCGCGCCTTCGCCGCGCCGGCCGCGAGGATCGCCTCGATGCGGGAGGGATCCGCCTCGATCGCGGACCGCCGCGCCCGGGCGTCGGCGAAGTGGTCGGCCGCGGCCTCCGCGAGCGCCTTCTTCACCTCGCCGTAGCCGAAGCCGCCGCGGCGATAGAGCTCGGCCATCCGCAGGCGGTCGGCCTCGGGGGCCACGAGCGAGAACAGCTCGAAGAGGTGGTCTCCCTCCGGGGCCTTGGGCTCCTCCATGGGCCGCGAGTCGGTGGTGATCCGCATGATCTTCTTCTTCTGCGCGGCCGGCTCCTCGAACACGTCGATCGTGTTCTCGTAGCTCTTGCTCATCTTCTGGCCGTCGGTGCCGGGCACCTTCGCGCCTCCCTCCACCAGCCGCGAACGGGGCAGCGTGAAGACCTCGCCGTAGAGGTGGTTGAAGGTCCCGGCGAGGTCGCGGCAGACCTCGATGTGCTGCACCTGGTCCTCGCCCACGGGCACCACGGTCGCGTCGTAGGCGAGGATGTCGGCCGCCATCAGCACCGGATACGTGAACAGGCCCGCGTCGGCGGGCAGGCCGCGGGTCTTCTTGTCCTTGTAGGCGTGGCACCGCTCCAAGAGCCCCATCGGCGTCACGGTCATCAGCAGCCAGGTCAGCTCCGTCACCTCGGGCACGTCCGACTGCACGAACAGCACCGCCCGCTCGGGATCGAGGCCGAGGGCCACGAGGTCGACCGCGGCGTCGTGCACGAGCGACCGCAGCCGCGCGGGGTCGCGGACGGTCGTGAGCGCGTGGAGGTCGGCGATGAAGTAGTAGGCCTCGTCGGCGGCCTGGTGGGCGCCGGGCTGGAGGTCGATGTACTGGCGGATGGCCCCGAAGTAGTTGCCCCAGTGGAAGCGGCCGGTGGGCTGGATGCCCGACAGGGCGCGGGTGGTGCGGGGCGGGGCGTCAGGAGGCATGCGCGGAACTCACCGGGGGGCAGGAACTGCGGTCGGGGATGCGGAGCGTGCCCACGATCTCGGCGACGCTCGCGGCGCCGAGCGACGACACGGCCGCCGGCAGCTCGTCGAGCAGGCGGGCCGCCGCCAGGGGGTCGGCGAAGCTCGCGGTGCCGACCTGCACGGCCGACGCGCCGGTGACGAGGAACTCCATCACGTCGTCGGTCGTCATGATCCCGCCGACGCCGACGATGGGGATCTCGACGGCCCGCCGAACCTGGTGCACGCACCGCAGGGCGACCGGCTTGATCGCAGGGCCGCTCAGGCCGCCGATCACGTTGCCGAGCAGCGGCCGCCGCCGCCGCCAGTCGACCGCCATGCCCTGGCAGGTGTTGATGAGCGTGACGGCGTCGGCTCCCCCGTCGCGGGCGCCCCGGGCCACCGCGGCGATGTCGGCGACGTTGGGGGTGAGCTTGGCGAGCACCGGCCGCGAGGTCGCCCCGCGGACCCCGGCGACCACCCGGCGGCAGAGCTCCGGGTCGCTCCCCATGTCGACGCCGTGGCTCACGTTCGGGCAGGAGACGTTGAGCTCCAGGGCCGCCACGCCGGACACGCCCTCGAGCCGCGCGGCCAGGGCGACGAACTCGTCGATCGTCGCGCCCGCGATGCTGACGATCACCGGGGCCCCGCAGTCGAGCAGCCACGGCAGCTGGTTGGCGAGGAAGGCCTCGACGCCGTCGTTGTCGAGGCCGATGGAGTTGAGGAGTCCGGCCGCCGTCTCGACCGTCCGCCAGGGCACGTTGCCGCGCCGCGGCTGCGGCGTGATCGTCTTGGGCACCACGCCGCCGAGCCGACGCAGGTCGACGAGCCCCGCCATCTCGCGGCCGTATCCGAACGTGCCCGAGGCCACCATGACCGGATTCGGCAGTCGCAGTCGCCCGAGGGCGATCGACAGGTCGGGCTGGGATCCGGCGCTGGGTGTCATCTCGTGGGAGGCGGAGGTGAGGGCGCTGCCGGACATCGGGCGGGGCGGGTCGAGCGATCGAGTGTAGTGGCTTTCGGCAGCGTCCCAAGGCAGCGTGGTTTTCCCGTCGCCCCCAGTCTGCCGGGCCCGCGCGGCCCCGGGGGCCACGGATCCGATCGTGCGGATCGGGTCAAGTTTGCCGATCGTGCCGCCGATACCAAGGGTGGACAGGGACTGGTGCGCCGGCTCTCCACGGTGGAGGCTGGTTGACACTAGTGCTTGTCAGGCCTAGGCTTACGACGAATCGCGATCCCGTTCCCGGCCGCTTCCGCCCCTCGGGCGACGTGGCCGGCAACGAGGCCGGAGCGTCGGAGCCGTGACCAAGAAAGACATCGTCCGGACGATCGCCGAACAGCTCGACCTGCCACAGCTCCGGACCAGGGAACTGGTCCAACGAACGTTCGATGCCCTGATCGAGACGCTCGTGCAGGAGGGGCGGATCGAGCTGCGGAACTTCGGGGTCTTCCAGATCAAACGCCGCGAGGCACGGGTGGGCCGCAATCCCCGAACGGGGCAGCGGGTTCCCGTCCAGGCCAAGAGCGTGGTCACGTTCAAGCCCGGCAAGGAAATGGAGGCGCGGGTTCGGGAGATGGATCGAAGGCGTGCGGAGCAAGCCGCATCGCCTGCCGTCGCCCCGGAGCCGCTCGAGCATGAACCCGAACGACCTGGCCAGCAAGAAGCGAAGCCTGGGGAAGGCGGGTAAGGCGGCCGGGAGTCCGGCAGCCTGCGAGGGTGGAGTCTCTCTCGCACGGTCGGTGTCGATCGGGTACATCCGCGGCGACGAGCAGGCGGAACCCTCGAACGACGCGTCGTGCGGATCGAATCACGGATGATTCACGCGAGGGTCAGGAGGATCATGCGATGAGGAAGGCTGTCTGGCTGGTGTGTGCCGCGGCGCTGCTGGCGACGAACACGGGCTGCCTCATCCCGATGTATTCCGGCGATCCCGTGCGGCGGGCGCAGGAACTTATCTACACGTCGGAAGACCTGCGGGCGATCACCGACGAGTGGGAGCGGATCTGGTTCCTCGACCAGCCGTCGCACATGACGCCCTGGCGGACGCACGGCGGAATCCTCTGACGCCGCCGACGGTCCAGCCACGGGTCCGCATCGCTCACGCGATGGCGGCTTCCCAAAGCTCGAACTCAGCGAGGGGCTGCCCGTGCCCCGGGAGCCGGGCTATGGGAGCAAGCGCAGCCAGGATGGCGAAGCGCAGCGGACATGCAGAGAGCGTCAGGCAGGATGCCTGACGCGAACGTCCGGCGACGGGGCACGGGTAGCCCCGAGCCAAACGGTAGGGCAGGTCCGCATCGCTCACGCGATGGCGGCTTCCTGAGAATCGCTCACGCGATGGCGGCTTCCTGAGGAACGAACTCAGCGAGGGGCTGCCCGTGCCCCGAGAGCCGGCGTATGCCGCCAAGCGAAGCCAGGATGGCGAAGCGCTGGCGGCATCCGAGTGAGCCGAGGCCACGATGGCCGAGGCGAATGCCCGGCGACGGGGCACGGGTAGCCCCGAGCCAAACGGTAGGGCGGGTCCGCATCGCTCACGCGATGGCGGCTTCCTGAGAATCGCTCACGCGATGGCGGCTTCCTGAGGAACGAACCCAGCGCGAGGCTGCCGGGGCCAGGGATGGCCCGGCAGCCGTGAAGTCAGATCCGGATCTTCGACGCCTGCTCGACGATCCGCTCGAGCGGCACGAGGTTGCCCTTGTTGCAGCCCGGGCAGGCCTCGGCGGCCTCCGCCCAGGCGGCGGGGCTCGCGAGATTCGAGTCCCAAAACGGCCAGGTGCGGCACTGCCGCGGCCGCTCGTCATAGGCGGTGCACTTCCGCGTGGTCTCGTCGAGCAGCACGCAGTCGCCGTTGGGCCGCTCGCGGAGGGATCGCCGCACGCCCACCTTCTTGACGTGCGCCGCCTCGAAGGCGGCCGGCGTCATCCCCAGCCGCGCCGCCATGCCGTCGATCTCGGCCTGGTTCACCCAGACGTAGCCCTCGGCCCCCGAGCAGCAGTCGCCGCACTGGGTGCACTGAAACCGCAGCCCGCCCGCGTACCAGACGTCCTTGGGAATGCCCGCCATCGCGTCTCCTCCATGCCTCGCGGCCGCCGCCCTCAGCCGACGATCTCCGCCACGGCCGCGGCCAGCGCCTCGACGTCGGCGTCGGTGTTGAACGGCCCGAAACTCGCCCGCACCGTGCCGCCCGCCCGCGTGCCGAGATGCTCGTGCACGGCGGCGGCACAGTGAAACCCGGCCCGCACCTGCAGGCCCGCCGCGGCTTCGACCATCGCCGCCACGTCGGTCGGAGCATAGTGCTCGACCGTGAAACTCACAATCGGCGCGCCGCCGGCGACCGCGTGGACCGTCACGCCGGGCAGGCCGGCGAGCCGCTCCGCCGCGGCGGCCGCCAGCCGGCGGACCGCGGCGCCGACGGCCGGCACACCCGTGCGCTCGAGCCGGTCCGCCGCGGCGACGAGCGCGGCCGCCGCCGGGACGTCGGGCGAGCCCGCCTCGAGCCGGCCGGGATAGGCCTCCGGCATCTCCAGGGAATCGCTCGCCGCGCCGGTGCCGCCTTGCACGAGCGGCAGCGGCTCGACGCCCGCGCGGCACCAGAGCGCCGCCACGCCGGCGGTGCCGTGCAGCCACTTGTGGGCCGGCGCGGCGACCACGTCGGCGCCGCCGCCGGCCGCGGCGAA
>JBIIMU010000015.1:0-16446 GCA_044337845.1 Pirellulales bacterium
GCTCGAGAAGCAGTACGACGTGGTGCAGGTCGATGCCACGGCGCCGATCACCGAGGCGTTCGACGTGCTCCTGGCGGTGCAGCCGTCGTCGCTCGGACCGGAGCAGATGGCCAACTTCGTGGCGGCGGTGAAGGCGGGGCAGCCGGTGGCGATCTTCGAGGATCCGCTGCCGGTGATGATGCAGGGAGTGCCCGGCACGGCCCAGCCGCGGCGGGGCCCGATGGGACCGATGGCGATGTTCGGCGGCCCGCAGGGGCAGCCCAAGGGCGACCTCGGCCTGCTGTGGGACGCGCTCGGCGTGAAGCTGTCGGCGGGCGCGGATCGGCCCGCGATGGGCGCGATGGGCACCGCGCCGTTCATCGTCTGGCAGAGCTACAACCCGCACCCCAAGCTGGTGCTGGAGGACGAGTTCGTGTTCATCGACGCCGCCCTCGGGGCGAGCGCCGGGGGCGAGGGGGCGGGCTTCGGCGCCGACCAGCCGATCACCCGCGGGCTGCAGGAAGTGCTGTTTCCGTTTCCCGGCGGCATCGAGAAGACCGGCGGCGCGGAGCTCACGCTCACGCCCCTGGCCCGCACCGGCAGGCGGTCGGGCACGATCGAGGTGGCCCGCGTCGAGCAGGCGCTGCAGGGGGGTGATTCACGGATGCTGAGATCGTTCGAGAAGCCCGGCGACGAGACGATGACGCTCGCCGTGGCCCTGGAGCGGAAGCTGCCTCCCGCGAAGGAGGGCGATCCCGCGCCCCGGCCGATCCGGGCCGTGCTCGTGTCGGACATCGACCTGTTGTCCGGGGTCTTCTTCGGCCTCCGCAACCGCCGCGACGACACCTTCAACTTCGATTTCGACAACGTCACCTTCGCCCTCAACGCGCTCGACTGGCTGTCGGGCGACGACCGCTTCGTGGAGATCCGCAAGCGGAAGCCGAAGCATCGCACGCTGGAGCGGATCGAGGACGCCGTGGCCAGCGCCCGCGAGGACGCCGAGAAGCAGCGGTCGAAGTTCATCGCCGAGTTCGACAAGGCCGAGCGGGACGCGAGTCAGGCGATGGAGAAGGAGGTGGGCGCCTTCGAGAAGAAGATCAAGGAGATGGAGGAGCAGGGCGACGCCAACCCCCAGGCCGCGATGCAGGCGATCCAGCAGCTGGCCAGCAGCCAGCGGCTCGCCCAGCGGAAGCTCGACACCAAAATCGAACAGCTGCGGAGGAAGCGTGACGCGGAGGTCGAGACGGTGGAACGGAAGCTCGAGGCGACGATCCGTCGCGAGCAGGACTGGCAGAAGTGGCTGGCCGTCATCCTGCCCCCGATTCCCCCGCTGATCGTGGCGTTCTTCGTGTTCTTCCGCCGCCGCGCCCTCGAGCGCGAGGGCGTGGCCAAGTCTCGGCTCAGGTAAGGAGGATCATGGCGATGCAGGCACACGAGCACACCCCGGGGGCCGCGGCGGCGTTCCGCAGGACGGCCACCTTCCTCGCGGTCGGCGCCGGGCTCCTGCTGCTCGGCGGCTGGCTGAATCTCCGTCCCGCGCTTCGGCAGCGGGCGGTGGTCGGGGACGCCGAGCAGGCGAAGGTTTTGTTTCCCGACCTGGCCGATCCGGGCAAGGCGGCGAGCCTGGAGATCGTCTCCTTCGACGACGCGACCGCGACGCTCAAGCCGTTCAAGGTGGTGCGGTCGGAGGGGGTGTGGGTGCTGCCCTCGCACGAAAACTACCCGGCCGACGCCAAGGACCAGCTCGCGGCGGCCGCCACGGAGCTGATCGATCGACCCGTGCTCGACGTGGTGAGCGACTCCCCGGGCGACCATGAGACCTACGGCGTGATCGAGCCCGATCCCGAGAAGGTGAAGGTGGGCATGACGGGCGTGGGCCAGCTGGTCGAGATCCGCGACGCGTCGGGCAACAAGCTGGCCCGGTTGATCGTCGGCAAGGAGGACAAGCGGCCCGCCTCGGGCGACGGCGCGCCGGGCCGCTCCCTGCGGTTCGTCCGCCGCGCCGGCCAGGATCGCGTCTATCGCGTCGAACTCGACACCTCGAAGTTCACGACCCGGTTCGACGACTGGATCGAAAAGGATCTGCTGAAGATCTCCCCCTGGGACGTCCGCCGGCTGACGATCGACGACTCGTCGTGCTCGTTCGGGATCGACGAGGCGAGCGGCCGGCCGATGATCTCGCTGGCCCGCCGCTGCCGCGCCCAGCTGGCCTACGACGACAAGGATGCGGCGTGGTCGCTGGTCACGCTGGAGGGCTTCGACGACAAGAACCAGCCGCGGGAGGAGAAGCTCGCGGAGGGGGAGGAGCTCGCCAGCGGCAAGCTCAACGACCTCCGCAACGCGCTGGGCGATCTGAAGATCGTCGACGTGGTCCGCAAGCCGTCGGGCCTGAGTGCCGAGCTCAAGGCCGAGGAGTCATTCGCGGGGGATCGCGAGGCGGTCACGTCGCTCGCGCAGCGGGGCTTCTTCGCGTTCCAGAAGGGCGACGTCGTCTCCAGCAACGGGGAGACGGTCGTGGGGATGAAGGACGGCGTCGAGTACCTGCTCCGGTTCGGCAACGGCACCACCGTCGCCGCCGGTGAGGATTCGGCCGCGGCCGCGGCGGTGACGGGCGAAGACGGCGACGCCGAGTCGAGCGGCCGGTACCTGTTCGTGCTCGCCCGGCTCAACGAGGACCTGCTCGAGAAGCCGAAGCTCGAGCCGCTTCCCGACGCGCCGGCCGCGGCCGACGGCAAGGCGGAAGGTGGGCCGGCGGGCGAGACCAAGCCGGGGGCCGGCGAGGGGGCCGCCGACGAGCTGAAGAAGGCCGAGGAGGAGGAGGCCAAGGCCCAGGCGGCCCTCGAGGAGCGGCGTCGGGTCGAGGCGGAGAATCGCCGTCGGCAGGAGCAGTACGACGAGCAGGTCAAGGCGGCGAAGAAGCGGGTGCGCGACCTCAACAACCGCTTCGCCGACTGGTACTACGTCGTCTCCGACAAGGAGTACGACAAGATTCATCTCGGCCGCGACGCCATGATCCAGAAGAAGGCCGCCGAGGAGAAGGCCGAGGAAAAGAAGGACTGACGCCCGCGGCTTTGCAGGGAAACACTCGACCCGTACGATACCGGACTCTCGAGTTCATCCCGCGGCCAACGATGTCCGACATTCTCACCTCGCCGCGGCCGTCGCGATTCGGGCGGGCCGTCGGCTTTCGGCTCGCGGGCATCGGGGCGGCGGTGCCGCCGCGGGTCGTGACCAACGCCGACCTCGCCCGGCTCGGCTGCGACCCCGAGTGGATCGTGGCCCGGTCCGGCATTCGCGAGCGGCGGCACGTCGATGAGGGCGTGGCCACGAGCGACCTCGCGGCGGCGGCCGGCGCGGCGGCGATCGCGTCGTCGGGGCGGTCGCGGGCCGACGTCGACCTGCTGGTGCTCGGCACGTTCACGCCCGACATGTGCATTCCCTCGACCGCCTGCCTGGTGCAGGACAAGCTCGGCCTCGACGCGCCGGCCATGGACGTGACGGCGGCCTGCGCCGGCTTTGCCTACGCGCTCATCACCGCCGCGCAGTTCGTCGCGGCCGGGACGTCGCGGCTGCCGCTCGTGATCGGGGCGGATGCGAACTCGCGGCTCGTCGATCCCGAGGACATCAAGACCTGGCCGCTGTTCGGCGACGGCGCGGGGGGCGTGCTGCTCGAGCCCTGCGCGGCCGACGCGTCGGGGCGGGAGCATGGCCTGCTCGCCTTCGGGTTCGGGGCGGACGGCCGGGGGGCCGGCCTGCTCGCCTGCCCCATGAGCGGCTCGCGCCAGCCGCCGTCGGCCGAGGGCCTCGCCCGGCGCGACCAGTTCATGAAGATGGACGGGCGGGCGGTCTTCAAGTGGGCGATCCGGCTCGCCGAGGAGAGCATCCGGCAGGTGATCGATCGGGCGGGCATCCCGCAGGAGCACGTCGACCTGTTCGTGCTGCACCAGGCGAACGCCCGGATCGTCGAAGGCGTCCGCGACTCGCTCGGGCTCCCCGCGGAGAAGGTGTTCATGAATCTCGACCGCTATGGAAACACCTCGAGCGGCTCGATCCCGCTGGCGCTCGAGGAGGCCTGGCGGATCGGCCGCGTCGGCCCCGGGAGCACGGTGGTGATCTGCGGCTTCGGCGGCGGTCTGGCGTGGGGCACGGCGGTCTGGAGGCTGTGAGATGGCCGAGTCGGCGGTGAAGACGCTCCCCGCGCGGAAGGCGGTGCCGGCGGGCGACACGTGGGACCTCGCGAGCCTCTGCCGCTCGGATGCGGAGTGGGAGCAGGCCCTCGCGGTCTGGGAGGCGCGGATCTCGCAGTTCGCCCCCTACGCCGGCACGCTCGGCACGTCGGCCGAGCGGCTGGCGGAGTGCCTCGCCCACGACCTCGCCTTCGACCGCGAGGGGGACCGCCTCGGCACCTACGCCCAGCTGCGGGCCAGCGAGGATCTCGCCTCGGCCGACGCGCAGCGGATGGTGGGGCGGTTTCAGCACGTCTCCACGCGGGCCGGGGAGGCGGCGAGCTTCATCCGCCCTGAAATCATGGCGATCCCGCCCGCCACGCTCGCCGACTGGATGAGCCTGCCGGTCCTCGCCCCCTACCGGTTGCTGCTCGAGCGGATCGTCCGCACGCGGCCGCACACGCTCTCCGAGCGCGAGGAGAAGCTGCTGGCGATGCAGGGCACGTTCGCCGGGACGGCCGGGAAGGTGTTTCGCCAGCTGACCGACGCCGACCTGAAGTTCGGCGACGTGACCACGGGCAAGGGGGAGCGGGTCGAGCTCTCCAACGCCACGTTCACGACGCTCCTGCACGACACGGCCCCGGACGTCCGCCGGACCGTGTTTCACCAGTTCTACGCGGAGTACGAGGCCCACGCCAACACGCTCGCCGCCACGCTCTCGGGATCGAACGAGCGCGACATCTATGCCGCCCGGGTTCGGGGCTTTCCCAGCGCCGTCGAGGCGGCGCTGTTCTCCGACAACGTGCCGCTCTCCGTCTACGACCGGCTCGTCGACGCGGTGCGGGGCAACCTGCCGGCCGTCCACCGCTACTACGACCTCCGCAAGCGGGTGCTCGGGCTCGACGAGATCCACCTCTACGACTGCTACGTGCCGCTCGTGCCGGAACTCGAGCAGCGGCACACCTGGGACCAGGCGGTGGCGGTGATCCTCGAGTCGCTCGCCCCGCTCGGCGGCGACTATGGCCAGCGGCTGGAGCGGGGCCTCCGCGGCCGGTGGTGTGACCGCTATCCGAACGCGGGCAAGCGGTCGGGGGCCTTCAGTTCGGGAACCTACGACTCCGACCCGTACATCCTCATGAACTTCCAGGAGGACGTGATCGAGCACGTCTTCACGCTGACCCACGAGGCCGGGCATTCGATGCACACCCGCTTCTCGGCGGACGCGCAGCCCTACCAGTATTCGGGGTACACGATCTTCGTGGCCGAGGTGGCCAGCACGTTCAACGAACAGCTGCTGACGAGGCTCCTGCTCGAGCGGGCGACGTCGCCGAAGGAGCGGGCGGCGATCATCGCCCGCGAGATCGACTCGATCCGGGCCACGATCATCCGGCAGACGATGTTCGCCGAGTTCGAGCGGAAGACGCACGCCTCGGCCGAGGCGGGCGAGCCGCTCACTCTCGAGCGGCTCCGCGGCATCTACCGGGAACTGCTCGCCGCCTACTTCGGCCCGCGGTTCACGGTCGATCCGCAGCTCGAACTCGAGTGCCTCCGCATCCCCCACTTCTACAACGCCTTCTACGTCTACAAATATGCCACCGGCCTGGCGGCGGCGATCACGCTGGCGAAGCGGGTGGCGGACGGCGCGCCCGGCGCGCTCGACCGCTATCTCGGCTTCCTGAAGGGGGGCTCGTCGAAGTGGCCGCTCGACCTGCTCCGCGACGCGGGCGTCGATCTCGAGACACCCGCCCCGGTCGACACGGCCCTGGCCCGCTTCTCCGAGCTGGTCGACGAGCTCGCCACGCTCCTCTGAGCGAGACGAGAAGCCCGCGCCCGGCTGAACGGCCTGCACTCAGCGAGGGGCTGCCCGTGCCCCGGGAGCCGGCGTATGCCGCCAAGCGGAGCCACGATGGCGAAGCGCAGGCGGCATCCGAGTGAGCGGATGCCACGACGGCATCCGCGAACGCCCGGCGACGGGGCACGGGCAACCCCGAGCCGCGCGGCGACCGGACGTCAGCCGCCCGCGCGGGCGAGCTCGACGAGCGGCCGCACCATGGAGCCCGTCGCCCCGCCGTCGGTCCAGGGCCGGCTCTTCTCCGAGAACGCCGGGCCCGCGATGTCGACGTGCGTCCAGGGAATCCCTCCCACGAACCGCTCCAGGAACTTCGCCGCCGTGATCGCGCCCCCCCAGCGGCCGTCGCCGACGTTCTTGATGTCGGCGACCTCGCTCCTGATCTGCTCGTCGTAGTCGGAGAACATCGGCAGCTGCCAGACGGGCTCGCCCACCTCGCGGGCCGCGGCGGCCACGGCGTCGCAGCAGGCCTGGTCGTTGGCGAACAGGCCGGCCACGTCCTGGCCGAGGGCGACCACGCAGGCGCCGGTGAGCGTGGCGAGGTCGACGATTCGTCGGGGCTTCTCGCCGCGGATCACGTCGAGCACGTCGGCCAGCACGATCCGGCCCTCGGCATCGGTGTTGTGGACCTCGATCGTGGTGCCGTTGCGGGCGGTGATGACGTCGCCGAGCTTGTAGGCTGCGGGGCCGGTCATGTTCTCCACCAGGCCGATGCCGGCGACCAGGTCGATCGGCAGCTTGAGCGCCGCGATCGTGGCGGCCGCGGCGAGCACGGCGGCCGCCCCCGACATGTCGCACTTCATCGTCAGCATGCCGTCGGTGGGCTTGAGGGACAGGCCGCCCGAGTCGAAGGTGACGCCCTTGCCGACGAGCGCGAGCTGGGGCGGCGCGTCGCCCGCCACCCGCGACTGGCCGGTGCGGCCGAGGCCCCGGTAGCGGAGCAGCACCAGCCGCGGCTGCCGGGCGCTCCCCCGGCCCACGGCCAGGATCGCGTGGCAGCGCTCGCGCGCGAGCCGGTCTTCGTCCCAGATCTCGATGTCGAGCCCGGTGCGGCCGGCGATCGCCGCGCACTCGTCGGCGAACGACTGCGGGTAGATGTCGTCGGGGGCCATGTTGACCAGCCGCCGGGCGAGGTTGACCCCGTCGGCGATCACGACGCCGCGGTCGACGGCCTCGACCGGTGCCGAGATCCAGATCGTGGTGCCGAAGGGCGTCCGCTTCCGCTCGGCGCGGTAGAGATCCTGCCCGACCATGCCCACGGCCGCCCCCGCCACGGCCTGCTCGACCTGCTTGGTGGTCCACGAGCCGTCGGCCAGGAAGGCGACGCGTCCACGGGGCCGCGCCGCCAGATGCCGCGCGGCCGTCGCCGCGGCCCGGTAGACCACGCCCGCCGTCACGTCCTCCCGCCGGCCGAGGCCGACGACCACGATCTGGCCGGCGCGGAGGCCGGGAGCGGAGAAGAGCGGCACGCACTCGTAGCGGCGACCGGTGAGCTCGCCCGCCGCCGCCAGCCTGCCGAGCAGGCCGCCCGTAGCGGCGTCGACCTCGGCGATCGTCCCCGCCGCCACGCCTCCCTCGGCCATGAACACGACCAGCGCCTCCGCCTCCACCGACTGGGCGGGCGTGGACGGATCGCAGGTGACGGCACCGGTGGCGGGGAGGAACTCGCGGGACATGGGCTGCTTCTCCGGGGAGCGGTCTCGCGGCCCTCGGGCTCGCGACGCCGCGATGTTGTACCCGTTTTCAGCCGCGGGGCGAGTGCGCGGCGATCCACGGTGATGCCAGCGCCAGCAGCACCGGGAGCACCACGAGGTTGCCGGCGAGCCCGCCGAGGAGCGTGAGTGCGGAGAGCCAGCCGAATGAGACGGTGGGCATGAACCCGCTCGTGGTCAGCGCCAGGAAGCCGATCGCGAGGGCGAGCGTCGAGAAGATCATGGCCCTGCCGGCCGTCTGGTGGGCCACCTCCAGGGCGGCGGCATGCGAGCCTTCCGCCAGGCGGCGGCGGAAGGCGGTGATGTAGTGGATCGAGCTGTCGACCGACAGGCCCATCGACACGGCCGCGATCATGGCGGTGCCCATGTTGATCGGCTCGCCGAGCCACCCGAGCAGGCCCAGCACCACGAAGATCGGCAGGCCGTTGGGAACCAGGGCGATGGCGGCGAGCAGCAGGCTGCGGAAGGCGATCGCCAGGAGCGCGAAGATGCCGGCCGCCGCGATCAGGAACGTGAGCCACTGATCGGCGAGCAGGCGGTCGACGAGCTGGGCGAGGAGCACGAAGAAGCCCGTGACCTCGGCGGCCGGCGCCGCCGCGGTCGCCGGGTAGTCCTCGGCGGCGATCCGCCGGACCTGTCCGATGATCGCCCGCTTGGTCTCCGCCGGCTGCCGCTCGCGGGCCCGCAGCATCACCCGCAGCCACGTGCCCCCGTCCCGGGGATCCCGGCCCACCAGCGAGCGGACGAAGGCCGGCTGGTCGCCGGCCTCCTGGCGGAGCATCGCGTTCACCACCAGCGCCTGCCCGCGGCGCGGCAGGAGCGGCGCCGCGCCGAGCACGTCGGCGACGCTCATCACCTTGGTGAGTGCCGGGACCGAGCCGCCGTCCGGCCCCCCGAGGACCACCTCGTGCCGCAGTCGCGTCGCGAACCGGTCGAGGGCCTCGAGCTGGTCGGCGTCGATCGGCTCGCTCGCCGGCACGAGCACGTCCCAGACGCCCGCCCCGCCCAGTCGCGATTCGACCATGTCGTAGGCGCGAACGGTCTCGCTCGACTCGCGAAAGTTCTTGGTGAAGTCGGTCTCCACCGTGAGCCAGCGCATGCCCGCCATGCAGGCGAGCGTGGCGCCGGTGGCGAGGGCCAGGATCGGGAGCGGATGCCGCACGATCCGCTTCACGAGGGCGTCGAGCCCGCGGTCGAGGAGGTGCTCGCCCCACGCCATGCGCGGATCGGCGTCGAAGCGGCCGGTGAGCGCCAGAAACGGCACGAGCAGCGCCGTCGCCAGCAGCACCATGATCGCGCCGATGCTCGTCATCACCCCGAAGTCGTGCACGGGGCCGACCGCGCTGGCCATCAGCGAGCCGAAGCCGATCACGTCGGTCGCGATGGCGCCGACGACGGGCCAGAAGAGCGTGGTCAGGGCCGATCGCAGGGCTGCCTCGGGGGCCGCACCGAGGCCGCGAAGCCGGCGGAACTCCACGATCACGTGCGTGACGGTGCCGATGCCGACGACCGTGATCATGGCCGACAGCATCGTCGACACCATGGTGAGCTTGAGCCCCGCGGCGGCCAGCAGGCCGCGGGTGCTCCAGAGCGCGAACAGCACCACTGCGAGCGGCACGACCAGCCAGCGGATGCTGCGAAAGCAGAGGAGCAGGACGCCACCGGCGAGGAGGCCGCTGCCGGTGCCGAGCAGGCTGCCGTCGCGCTCGAGCATCGCGAAGCCGTCGCGGAGCATCGCCGGCTCGCCCGCGATCATGCCGGCGGACAAGCCGCTTCCCAGGCTCGAGAGATCGGCCATCCGCTCCCGCAGTCGATCGATGGTGCCGGCCCGTGAGACGGCGTGGTCCCGCTGCGTGACGGCGGCGGCGGGGGGCGGCTCGAGGACGCAGACGACCGCCGCCGTCCGGTGGTCCGCTCCGACGACGTAGCCCTCGAGGAGCGCCACGAGCCGCCGGGCCCAGCCGGCGGTGAACCCGCGATCGAGATCGATGATGCCGTCGCCCAGCGGCGTGCTCGCGAGGCTCGTGGTCGAGGCCACCCCCGGCACCGACTCGAGTTCCGCCGCGAGCCGTCGCAGCCGGGCCAGTCCGCCGGGCGTGAACAACTCCGGGTCATCGTAGGCGGCGAGCACGGCCTCGTTCGAGCCGAACGTCCGCGTCATGCGGGCATAGGGGACGAGCGCCGGGTCCGAGCGGTCGAACATCGTGTCGATCGACTTGGAGAACTCGAGAAACGACGACTGCCAGACCGCGACGCCCGTGAGGACGGCGGCCAGCGCCGCCCAGGCGATGCGATGCCGGACGAGGGCGGCGGCGAGACGGGAGGCGAACCACGAATCCCGGGTGGACTGGCGAAGCGCGCCGGTCGTGGGCTGGACAGACAAGGGCGGCGACTCGCTGGAAAGGCGGGGACTGCGGTGCCGAGGCGGGGCGGAACGCCATCTTACCGGCCCTGCCACGGCGGTCGGCCAGTTTGCCACGCTGCCCGGCGGACAAACCACCGAGCCCGCGTCACTCGCCTCGGTTGCCCTCCGCGGCCCCCTGCGGGCGGCTGGTGCCCGCCGGCTGTGCGCGGCCCGCGAGGGACGCGGTAACCCCCCGTGCCGCCATGACTTGCGGCCGGCCACGGGATCCGGCCCTGCCTTGACCCACGCGCGCCGCCGCTCCTATAAACCCGCGATTTTTGCCGGGTTCCAGCCCGGTTTTCCGTTCCAGGCGAATCACCGCGTGCAGCATCCTCACCCGCCGCCGGCGCCCATCGACCGCGCCCCTCGCCTGCGCGCGAGGCGGGCCTGCGGTGCGTGCGCGTTCGCGCTCCTGCTGGCGCTGGCGGGTGTCGGCGGCCCGGTGACGGCGGCGGCCGACGAGGTGATCACGCCCGAGGCGAGCGCCGGCGCGCTGGCGTCGCTGCCGGCCCGCGGCCTCGCCGCCGCGATCGCCGACGCGGGCCGGATCGAGGTGCCGTCGGCCGATCCCTCCGAACCGCTCGCGGTGTCGGCCACGCAGGCGGCGCGGTGGACGGAAGGAGCGTATGACGTCTGGCACCTGACGGGTGGTGTTCGCATCAGCCAGGGGTCCACGGAGGCCGCGGCGCACGAGGCCGTGGTGTGGATCGAGCGGGCGGCGGCCGAGTCGGCCGAGGGCGACGCGCCGGCGGCGGAGCCGCGGGTGCGGAGCATGCTCGTCCGCATGGCGGGCGACGTCACGGTGACCACTGCGGCGGGCGAGCCGGCGGCCGGCACGGTCCGTGGGCCGCGCTGGGCCGGACGCTTCTGGACGATTCGCGATCCGCGGCTCGACTTCGCGAGCGTGGTCGGCAGCCAGACGCCGCCGCCGCTGTACGAGCAGCCGGCGGAGCCGGCCGGTGTCGCCCTGGTCGGCGCCGCGGAAGGGGATTCGTCGGTCCGGCTCGCCTCGGCCGAGGAGGCTCCGATCGAGCAGACGCAGTTCAGCGAGTTCGGCGCCCCGGCGGCGCCCCGCGTGAACGTCGCGGCGCCGGCCCGCCGGCTGCGGGCGTTCCCGCGGTCGAGCGTGCCACTGGCGATCAAGTGGCTGCCGAGTCCGTCGGGCACCGAGTGGATCGCCGTGATCACGTCGGGAGTGAATCTGGTGATCGACGGCGTCGACCCCGCAGGCCCGCTCGACATCTCGGCCGACCGGCTGGTGATCTGGACCCGGGGTTCGGCCCAGCCCGACCTCGACGGGGCCGCCGCCCAGTCGGCCGACGTGCCGCTCGAGCTCTACATGGAGGGCAACGTCGTGTTCCGCCAGGGCCAGCGGGTGGTCGAGGCGGAGAACATGTTCTACGACGTGCCGCGGTCGAGCGGCGTGATCACCGGGGCCACGGTGCTGACGCCCGTCGACAACTACTCCGGCGCGGTCCGGCTGCGTGCCGACGTGCTGCGGCAGGTCGATCGCAGCCGGTTCGTGGCCCAGCGGACCGGCCTGACGTCGAGCCGACTCGGCGTGCCGACCTGGGAGTTCCGGTCCCGGGAGCTCGAGTTCACCGACGAGCAGGTGCCGCTGGCCAACCCCTTCGGCCAGCCGGCCATCGATCCCGCCACCGGCGAGCCGCAGGTCGAGCACCAGCAGTTCATCACCAGCCGCGGCAACACCGTCACCCTCGGCGGGGTGCCGGTGCTGTGGTGGCCGGTGCTGGCGACGAACGCCAAGAAACCGACCTTCTACATCAACGACCTGCAGGTGAAGAACGACCAGATCTTCGGCTGGCAGATCCTCACCGGCTGGGATGCGTTCCAGGTGTTCGGCTGGCAGCGGCCGCCGGACGGCGTCGACTGGGATTTCGACGTCGACTACCTGAGCCTGCGGGGCCCCGGCGGCGGCACGTCGCTGCTCTACAACCGCCCCGGCTTCCTCGGCCTGCAGACGCCGGCCAGCGGCGACCTCGACGCCTGGTTCGTCGGCGACGTCGGCCGGGACAACCTCGGCCTCTATCGCCGCGACTTCACGTATCCGGGCTATCCCGACCGCACGTTCCGCGGCCGCACGTTCTGGCGGCACCGCCAGGACCTCGGCGGGACGACGGAGAACTTCTTCGGCGGCTGGCAGGCCCGCGGCACCGCGGGCTGGATCAGCGACATGAACTTCCTGGAGGAGTACTACGAGGCGGAGTGGGAGGAAGGCTACGAGCAGCGGACCTGGCTCGACCTGCGGCGTCCCGTCGAGAACCGCGAGCTGCGGCTGCTGACGAGCGTGCGGCTCGATCCGTTCTTCACGCAGACCGAGTGGTGGCCCCGGCTCGACCACTACTTCATGGGCCAGCCGCTCCTCCGCGACGCCGTGAGCTGGTACGAGCACTCCAGCGTCGCCTATGCCCGCCAGGACGTGCCGCAGACGCCCACGAAGGGGCAGGGCCGCGACATCTGGACGCTGCTGCCGTACGAGAGCGACGTGATCGGCGAGCGGCTCGCGACGCGGCAGGAGCTCGACCTGCCGTTCCAGGCGGGGGCGGTGAAGGTCGTTCCCTACGCCCTCGGCGAGCTCGCCCACTGGGGCGAGGCGCTCGACGGCTCGCCGATCGACCGCGCCTACGGGCAGGTCGGCATCCGCTCGAGCCTGCCGATGTGGACGGCCGACAACTCGGTGGAGAGCCAGCTCTGGAACCTGCACGGCCTCGCCCACAAGGTGGTCTTCGAGGCGGAGTTCTCCTACGCCGATGCCACGCAGAGCATCGACGAGTTCCCGCTCTACGATCAGATCGACGACGATGCGATCAACCAGTACCGCCGCAACATTCCCTACTGGGACTACGGCGCGGTGCCCGGCCAGGCGACGCCGCTGCAGGCGCCGTTCATCTTCGGGCAGGACAACAAGTACGACCCGCGGACCTACGCCGTCCGCCGCGGCCTCGGCGGCTGGGTGACGGGGCCCACCGAGATCGCCAACGACCTCACCGCCTTCCGCGTCGCCGCCCGGCAGCGGTGGCAGACGAAGCGGGGGCCGATCGGCAACCGGCGGATCATCGACTGGATCACGTTCGACGTCGACGGCGAGTTCTTCCCGACGACGAGCCAGAACTTCGGCCAGGTGATGGGCCTCTGGCAGTACGACTTCCGTTGGCACGTGGGTGACCGCACGGTGGTGCTCTCGACCGCCGACGTCGACTTCTTCACCGGCGGCCAGCAGCTCTACACCCTCGGCGTGCTGCTCAACCGCACGCCGCGGGGCAGCTTCTTCATCGGCTTCAACCAGTTCGGCGGCCCGATCAACGCGTCGGTGCTGATGGGCTCCTACACCTACCGCATGAGCCCCAAGTGGGCGAGCTCCTTCGGCTCGGCGATCGACCTCACGGGCCGCAACATCGGCCAGAACGTCCAGCTCGTGCGGATCGGCGAGGCCTTCCTGATGACGTTCGGCTTCAACGTCGACTACAGCCGCAACAACGTGGGCGTGACGTTCAACCTCGAGCCGCGGTTCCTCTCGCGGACGCAGTTCGCCAGCCGCCGCGGCATCGACATCCCGATGGCCGGAGCCTACGGGCTGGAGTGACGGTCGCCGGGAGGCTCGGTCGTCGGGATGGCATGCCATGCCGACCACGCGAGCAGCAGGCCCGCCAGCAGGGCGTAGGCTGCGGCCATCTCCAGCGGCCCGCGGCCCGCCGCCTCGGGCGGCAGGTCGCCGATCGCCCAGGGCACGACCAGGCGGCCGTCCTTGAAGGGCGAGTGGATCACGCCGCAGACCGCGAAGCCCGCCGCCGCGAGGCACCAGCCGGCCGCCCGGCGGAGACGGTGGTCGAGCAGGGCCGTGAGCATGCCGGCCCAGAGCACGCTCGTCACGATGAAGCCGGCGGAGAGGATCTGCAGCGAGAACAGTTCGCGGGCCAGGCCGGCGTCGGGCTTCGCCCCCGCGGCGAGCAGTTTGTCGGTCTCGATCTTGGCCAGCGCCGCAAGCGCGGGGACGCAGGCCAGGGCGACCGCCGGGTAGTGCTTCTGCGGCGTGGCATGAAAGCTCTGCGCGGTGATCTCCAGGCCCACGAACAGGAGGATCGGCACGAGCGCCGGACCGGGCAGGATCTGGTAGAGGTAGGCGAAGGTGCCGGTGAGTCCGGCCACGCCGATGAAGGCCGCCGTGAGCAGGGTGTAGGCCGCCCGGCCCCCCATGGCCTTGTAGGCCGGGTGACCGATGTACGGCGTGGTCTGGATGACGCCGCCGCAGGCCCCCGCGATCACGGTGGCGATCGCCTCGACGCCGATCACCCTGCCGGTGTCGTACTCGTCGCCGGCGGCGGCCGCGCTCTCGGTGCAGTCGATGCCCCCGACGACCGTGCCGAGGGCGAACGGGATCACGATGGGCAGGTACTTCACCGTGTGCGGCCAGGCTTCCAGCCATTCGCAGCGGAAGGCCGAGAGCCACTCCGTGGGCCAGAGGGCGGCGGCCGGATCGATCGCGAGGTGCGCGGTGTCGGGAATCCAGCCGCACCGCAGGCCGACGAACTGGATGAGGCCGCCGATCACGAGCGCCGCGAGCGCTCCGGGGATCTTGAACGGGAAGGGAATCCGGGCGGTCAGGCTCGTGAGGATGACGCCGAGCGCCACCAGACCGGCGAGGGGCGAGGCGACGATCTCGAGCAACGGCAGGAACGTGATCAGGGCCAGGGCGATCCCCGTCAGGCTGCCGAGCAGCGCCGCTCGCGGCACGAGTCGGTGGACCGGCCCGGCGACGAAGGCGCAGGCCATCTTGAAGATGCCGCTGGCGACGATCGCGCACATGCCGATGTGCCAGGCCCGGCGGGCGGCGGCCTCCTGATCCATGCCGGCGGCGACGGCCTCTGCGAACGCGGGCCCGATCACGAAGAACACCATCCCGAAGGTGCTCGGCGTGTCGAGGCCGAGCGGCATCGCCGTGACGTCGGTGCGACCGGTCCGGCGAGCCAGCCGAAACGCCATCCAGGTGAAGAGCAGGTCGCCGACCACCACGCCCACGGCCGTGCCGGGCACGAGGTGGGAGAGCGCGAACTGCGCCGGGTAGCCGAAGACGGTCGCGAGGATCGAGACCGTCAGCACGAGGACCGCGAGGTTGTCGATCGAGAGCCCGAAAAAGGCGTTGAGATCGCCTGGGGCGGCCCAGCGGTAGGGATGACGGTCGTTCATGGGCGTGGCGGAATGTCGACGGATCCGGGCCAAAAGTCAAACGGCTGGTCGTCGGATGGGCGGCCGGTGTGGGCCCTGGCCCCCGAGTCCCCGCTATACTTGCGGCTCAGGGGTGATCCCGGGGCGGCGTGCGGCCGCATGGCGGAAACCCCGGAAAAAGCGGGCCCCCGCGTCGGCCCCGAACACTTTCCCCGCCGCCTCCGTACCACAGATGGATTTGCACGATTCACGTTCCGGCGCCGGCCAGTCGGGCCACTCCTCAGGGGGCGGGTTCGACGGCGGGGTTTCCGACGAGGAACTCCTGCGGCGGTGCCGCCGGAGCGAGGACAAGGCGGCTTTCGAGTCGCTCGTGCATCGGTACGAGCAGGAGTTGTTCAGCTACCTCCGCCGCTACCTCGGCAGCGCCGAGATGGCGGAGGACGTGTTTCAAGCCACGTTTCTCCAGGTACACCTCAAAAGGGAGCAGTTCGAGGAGGGCCGTCGATTCCGCCCTTGGCTGTACACGATCGCGACCAACCAGGCCATCGACGCCCAGCGGCGCAACCGCCGGCATCGCATGGTGAGTCTCGACCACCGCACGGGGGGCGAGAACGACGTGGGATCGCTGGTCGAGATGCTCGCCGGGAACGGCCAGACGGCCGATGAACGCATGGAGGTCGAGGAGGCCCGTGACTGGGTCCGCTCGGCCGTCGATGACCTCCCCGATCCGCTCAAGAGTGCATTGATGCTCGTCTATCAACAGGGCATGAAGTACCGCGAGGCGGCCGACACGCTCGGCATCCCGGTGGGAACCGTGAAGAGCCGGCTGCATTCCGCGCTGCTCAAGCTCAACGAGGCGTGGCTGCGGAGCGGCCGCGCCGTTCCGGGGCCCATCGAGGGGAACGGGCCTTGATCGACATCGGAAATGACCATGCACCGCGCCGCCGCGAGGGATTCTGTCATGCGTGAGGACGAACTGGTCGGCTACTGTCTCGGGGCGCTCGACGACGTCGAGATGAGACGGGTGGAGACGGCGCTCGCCGATCCGGTGCAGGGGCCGCCGCTCCGGCGGAACATCGACTCGATTCGGCGCGCCTTCGCACCCCTGGAGGTTGATCGCGGGCTCCTCCCGCCGCCGCCAGGCCTCGCGAG
>JBIIMU010000301.1:0-4014 GCA_044337845.1 Pirellulales bacterium
CGCCGGCTATCGCGCGGTCCTCTGCGCGCCGCGGTTCCTCTACTTCGTCGAGCAGCCCGGGCGGCTCGACGATCACGCGGTCGCCACCCGGCTCAGCTACTTCCTCACCGGCGGGCCTCCCGATGCCGAGCTCACCGCGCTCGCCGATGCCAAGCGGCTCCGCCGACCGGCGTTGCTGCGTGGCGAGGTGGATCGGCTGCTCGCCGGTCCGGCCGCGGCCCGGTTCGTCCGCGACTTCGCCGCCGAGTGGCTCGACCTCGACCAGATCGACTTCACCGAGCCCGACCGCAAGCTCTACAAGGGCTTCGATCCGGTGGTGAAGCAGTCGATGCTCGCGGAGACCCACCGGTTCCTGGAGGAGCTGCTGCGCGACAACCGGCCGGTCTCGTGGCTGGCCGACGCCGACGTCACCTACGTGGACAGCCGGCTGGCCCGCTTCTACGGCATCCCCGGCGTCGCCGGCGACGCGCCGCAGCGGGTCGAGGTGTCCGGCACGAGCCACCGCGGCGGCCTGCTCGCCCAGGGGGCGATCCTCAAGGTCACCGCCAACGGCAACAGCACGTCGCCCGTGGTCCGCGGCGCGTGGGTGACCGAGCGGATCCTCGGCGTGGAAGTGCCGCCCCCGCCCGGTGGCGTGCCCGCGATCGAGCCCGACATCCGCGGGGCCACGTCGATCCGCGACCAGCTCGCCCGACACCGGAGCGAGGCCGCCTGTGCCACCTGCCATCGCATCATGGATCCCCCCGGCTTCGCCCTGGAAAACTTCGATCCGGCGGGCCGGTGGCGGGACCGGTATCTGGCGGTGCAGGGGGGCAAACCGCAGCCGGGCATCCCCATCGACGCCGGGGACGTGCTCGCGGATGGCCGCCGGTTCGCCGATTTCGCCGAGTTTCGTCGCCTCGTGGCGGCCGACCCGGAGCGGCTCGCCGCCAGCCTGGCGGGCCACCTGCTCGTCTTCGGGACCGGCGCCACCCTCTCCCACGCCGACCGGAAAGCGGTGGAAACCATCGCGAAGCGGGCCGCCGCGGACGATCATGGGGTGAGGGCCATCGTGCGGGCGGTGGTCGCCAGCCCCCCGTTTCTGAACAAATGAGGCCCGGCGTGCGTTTTCCTGTCAGGCCGAGGAGCCGGTGATGGACATCCGCGTGCACTGCGATTTCCAGCGGTCGTTGCCCCGCCGCACCCTGCTCAAGGGCACGGGCGTGGCCCTGGCCGTGCCCTGGCTCTCGGCGATGAACGCCGCGTTCGGGGAGACGGCCTCCGTCCCGCCGCCGCGGCGGTTCGTGGCCATGACGCTCGGCCTCGGCCTGCTCGCCGAGAACCTCAACCCGCAGCAGGCGGGCGCGGGCTACGAGCCGTCGCGCTACCTGGAGCCGCTCGGGGATCTCCGCGACCGGCTGACCGTGATTTCCGGCGCGTCGCATCCGGGGGTGTCGGGCGGGCATCGCGCCGAGGCGAGCCTGCTGACGGCCGCCCCGATGTCGGCCTCGGCCCAGACCAGGAACTCGATCTCGCTCGACCAGCTGCTCGCGAAGCACCTCGGCGAGGCGACCCGGTTTCCCTCGCTCGTGCTCGGCCTCGCCGGCAGCAACAGCCCGTCCTACACCGACAACGGCTCGATGGTGCCCGCGGAGGATTCGCCGTCGCGGCTGTTCACCCGGCTGTTCGTGGCCGACTCCGCCGCCGACCGCGCGCGGCAGGCGGCGCGGGCGCGGGAGGGTCGGAGCATCATGGACCTCGTGGCCGACGACACGCGGGCCCTCGAGCGGACCCTGGGCCGCGGTGATCGCGACCGCCTCGACGCCTACTTCACGAGTGTCCGCGAGCTCGAGAAGCGGCTCGTGGAGAGCGAGGCCTGGGTCAACCGGCCGAAGCCGACGGTCGACATCACGAAGCCCACCGACATCGGCGACCCCAACGACTTCGTGGGCCGCCAGCGGCTGATGAGCGACATGGTGCGGCTGGCGCTCGCGACCGACTCGACCCGCTTCGTGACGCTGCACCTCGGCGGCAGCGGCGGCGTGGTGCCGGTCGAGGGCGTGGACGAGGGCTACCACTCGCTGTCGCACCACGGGCTCGACGACGACAAGCTCGCCCAGCTCGCGCTGGTGGAGACGGAGATCGTGAGGGCGTGGGGCGACTTCCTCCGCGGACTGGCCACGGGCGACGAGGGGGGTGGGCACGGCGGGAGCCTGCTCGACCGCACCACGGTGCTGCTCACGAGCAACCTTGGCAACGCCTCGAGCCACGACAACCGCAACCTGCCGGTGCTCCTCGCCGGCGGCGGCTTCCGCCACGGGAGCCACGTCGCCTTCGACCCGAAGAAGAACCACCCGCTGCCCAATCTCTTCGTGTCGATCCTGCGGCGCACCGGCCTCGAGGCCGAGTCGTTCGCCACCTCCACGGGAACCATGCCGGGCATCGAGCCCGCCTGATCCGCCTGATGCGTCGCCTGCTTTCGATCCCGAGCCTGCTCCTCGCGGTGGCCGTCGCGGCGGCCGCCCACGGGGACGATCTCGACACGGTGGCGGCGCGGATCCGGGCCGACCTGACGGCGTCGGCCCTGAGCGCCGGCACGACCAACGGCCTGCTCACTTCGCTCGGCACCGACGGCCGCTGGGCCGACGTCAACTACGCCGACACGAGCCAGACCGGCTGGTCGCAGCAGACGCACCTCACGCGGCTCCTGAACATGGCGCGGGCCTACGGAAGCCCGACGCATTCGCTCGCCGGGTCGCCGACGCTGCTGGCGGGGATCCTCAAGGCCTACGACGCCTTCGTGACGCTCAATCCTCGCAGCACCAACTGGTGGTACAACGAGATCAACACGCCGCAGCTCCTCGGCGGCACGATGCTGCTCGTGCAGCCGCAGCTGACGGCCGCGCAGCTCACGAGCGGCACGGCGATCGTGGGCCGCTCCACGATCCCGCGGAGCACGAATGCCGGCACGAACACCGGCACCAACCGGATGGATCGGGCCTACGCCACGATCCTCCGCGGCGTGCTCGTCCGCGACGACGCGCTCACCGCCGAGGCCTTCGCGGCGATCGGCGACACGCTCGTGGTGACGACGGGCGAGGGCATCCAGCCCGATCTGAGCTTCCACCAGCACGGGCCGCAGCTCAACAACGGCTCCTACGGCCTGACGTTCGCCTCGCTCTCGCTCGACATCACCTCCTACGCCGTCGGCACCGGCTACGCCCTGGCCGACGCCGAGGCCCACGTGATCGCCGACTACCTGCTCGACGGCCAGCAGTGGATGCTCCGCGGCACCACGTTCGACCACACGGCCCAGGGGCGGGGTGTGACCCGGACCAGCAGCAAGAACCTCGGCAACGGGATCATCGGCGTGGTCGACCAGGTGCGGGCGATGACCACGTATCGCGCCGCGGAGCTGACGGCGATGCGGGACCGGCTCGCGGCCGCGCGGACTTCCGGCACGGCCTCCGCGGCGCTCGCGCTGACCGGGCACCGGCACTTCTGGCGATCCGACTTCACCTCGCACCAGCGGCCGGGCTTCTCGGCCACGGTGAAGGTGTCGTCCACGCGGACGCTCGAACCCGAGGCGGGCAACGGCGAGGGCCTGCAGAGCCTCCACCTCGCCGACGGCGTGAACCTGATCCAGCGGCGCGGCAACGAGTACACCGACATCCAGCCGATCTGGGACTGGCGGCGGCTGCCCGGGACCACCACGGAGCAGGCGGCCTACTCGCTGACGCCCACGACCACCTGGGGCATGCCCGGCACGACCGGCTTCGTGGGCGGCGTGTCGGACGGCCGCAACGGGGCCACCGTGCTCGACTACTCGCAGCGGAACGTGAAGGCCCGCAAGTCGTGGTTCTTCTTCGACGACATCCAGGTGGCGCTCGGGGCGGGCATCGATGCCCCCGCCGCCACCGGCGACGTGATCACCACGCTCAACCAGACCTTCCAGTCGGGCTCGGCCACGTGGCTGGCCACCAGCGGCTCGAGCGGATCGCTCACCACGGGCACCGTGTCGCGGGGCGACGTGAG
>JBIIMU010000263.1:0-4474 GCA_044337845.1 Pirellulales bacterium
GAAGGCCTCATCGATCTGCTCGCGGCGGTCGGCCTGCACGTGCCAGAGCTGGGCGATGTTCTCCTTCTTCTGCTTGAGCGGATTCCAGGCCCGACTCCCGGCCTTGAGCGTGCCCGAGTAGACCCGCACGAACGACAGGTCGCCGTGCTTCTCCGCGATGATCTTGAACACCAGGCCGCAGAAGGGCTCCTTGGGGTCGGCCGTGCGCGTGATCGTGGTGGGGGTCTTCGCCGCCGGATCGAGCCCTTCGACCGGCGGCACGTCGGCGGGACTCGGGAGGTACCAGGCGACGGCGTCGAGCACCGGCTGCACCCCGATGCAGTCGAGGGCGGAGCCGGCGAGGATCGGCACCACGCGTCGCTCGATCGTGGCCTGACGGATCGCCTTCCGCATCAGCTCCGGCGGAATCGGGGCCTCGCTCATCGCCAGCTCGGCGATCTCGTCGGAGAAGTCGAAGAGCGTGGACACGAGCTGCTCGCGGTAGAGGGCGGCCTCGTCGGCGAGCTCCTCCGGGATGGCCGACGCCGTCACCCGGGTGAGGGCCTCGCCGCCGGCGAGCGCCTCGTCCTTGGGCGGGAAGGTGAGCAGCTTCATCTCCACGAGATCGACGATCCCGCGGAACGGATCCTTGACGTGCGGCGGCCCGAGGCCCTGCGGCAGGTGGAGGATGAGCGGCTTCGCCCCGAGCCGCTTCTCGATCTGGCCGATCGTGCCGAAGAAGTCGGCCCCCTCGCGGTCGAGCTTGTTGACGAGCGCGAGCCGGGGCACGCCGTACTTGTCGGCCTGCCGCCAGACCGTCTCGCTCTGGGCCTCGACGCCCTCGCGGGCGGAGAACACCACCACCGCCCCGTCGAGCACCCGCAGGCTCCGCTCCACCTCCGCGGTGAAGTCGACGTGGCCCGGCGTGTCGATCAGGTTCACCCGCACGTCCCGCCACTGAAACGACACGGCCGCCGAGTAGATCGTGATCCCCCGTTCCTGCTCCTCGGGGTCGAAGTCGGTGATCGTGGTGCCGCGATCGACCTCGCCGAGCCGGTGGCTCGTTTTCGTGTAGAAGAGCAGCCGCTCGGTGAGCGTGGTCTTGCCGGCGTCGATGTGGGCCACGATGCCGATGTTGCGGATCGATTCGAGCGTGCGTGCCATTACATCTTCTCGACGGTGCCGATGCCGAGGAGGTCGAGGCCGCGGCGGAGCACGCGGCCGGTGAGGTCGCAGAGGGCCAGGCGGCTGTCGCGTTCCGCGGCCTCGGCCTTGAGCACGGAGAGCGAGTCGTAGAAGGTCGAATAGCAGCCGGCGAGATCGTAGAGCCAGGCGGTGAGCACGTTGGGCCGCGCGTCGGCCTCGACGTCTTCGAGGGCCTCGCCGAAGCGGAGCAGCTCGAGGGCCAGCGCCCGCTCCTTGGGGTCTGAAATCCGCACGCCCTGACACGCCTGACGCAGCTGCCCCCGATCGACGCCCCCCTTCGTGAAGATCCCCTCCACGCGGGCCACCGCATACTGCATGTAGGCCGCGGTGTTGCCGGTGAGCTGCAGCATCTTGTCGAAGCTGAACACGTAGTCGGTGGTGCGGTTCTGGGAGAGGTCGGCGTATTTGATCGCGCCGATGCCGACCGTCTCGGCCACGTGCCGGCGGTCGGCGTCGCTCATGCCGGCGCGGCCCTCGTCGCCGCTCCCCACGACCGCGGCGGCCCGCTCCACGCCCTCGTCGAGCAACGCCTCGAGGCCCACCGTGTCGCCGGCCCGCGTCTTGAAGGGCTTGCCGTCCTCCCCGAGCACCGTGCCGAAGGCGACGTGCACGAGGTCGACCTCGTCGATGCCGGGCAGCCCCCAGCGGCGGGCCGCCTCGAACACCTGCTCGAAGTGCTCGCTCTGCCGATGGTCCACCACGTAGAGAATCCGGTCGGGCTGCCAGTGCTCCAGCCGCCAGCGGATCGTGGCCAGGTCGGTGGTCGCGTAGAGAAACGCCCCGTCGGCCTTGCGGATCAGGAGCGGCGGCGCGTCGTCGCCCTTGAGGAACACGCCCACCGCGCCCCGGCTCTCCCGCGCCAGGCCCCGGGCCACGAGGTCGTCCACGGTGGCGGCCAGCAGGGGCTGAAAAAAGCTCTCCCCGAGCCAGTGGTCGAAGGTCACGTGCAGCCGACCGTAGATCCGGTCGATCTCGCCGCGGCACACCGGCATGAACGATTCCCAGAGGGCCCGGTTCTCGGGATCCCCCTCGTGCAGCTTCGCCGTCTCGGCCAGCACCTCCCGCGCGGCGTCGGGATGCTTCGCGGCGAGGGCCGCGGCGGCGGGATCGGCGGCGAGTTCCTCGGGCTTGGCGTCGGCCACCTTCCGCACGAGGCGGTAGAGCCGGCCGAGCTCGGCGGTGGGGTCGGCCGCGAAGGCGGCGTCGTCGCGGCCGTGCTTCCAGCCCCAGAGGATCATCCCGAACTGCGTGCCCCAGTCGCCGAGATGGTTGTCGGTGATCACCCGGTGGCCGCGGAACCGCAGGATCCGCGCCAGGGCGTCGCCGATCACGGTCGAGCGGATGTGGCCCACGTGCATCGGCTTGGCGACGTTGGGCGAGCTGAAGTCGACGACCACGGTCTGCGGATCATCGACCACCGCCACGCCGAGCCGGTCGTCGGCCACGGCCCGGGCCACGAGGGCCGCGAGCGCCGCATCCTTCACGCGGACGTTGATGAACCCCGGCCCGACCGGATCGCCCGGCGGCTCGAAGAGCTCCGCGTAGCCGGGGGCCGCCGCGAGTCGGTGGCTGATGGCGACGGCCACGTCGCGGGGCTTCTGGCCGGCCTTCTTGGCCAGCGCCATCGCCATCGTGCCGGAGTAGTCACCGAACTTCGCGTCGGCCGTCTCCCGCACCTGCGCGAGCAGTCCGGCCATCTCGCCGGCGTCGATCGCGACCACGCCGTCGGCCACGAGCCCTTCGAGGGCATGGCGAAACGACCGCCGCAGCGCCGACCGGAGGTTCACCCGGGCGGCATGGCCATCCGGGTCGCTCATCGCGTCGCGGCCCCTGCGGCCGGCACGGCGACCCGCTTCGCATCGCTCCAGAGGTGCTCGATGTCCCAGTAGTCGCGGGCCTCGGCGTCGAACAGGTGCACCATCACGTCGCCGTAGTCGAGCACGATCCAGCGGCCTTCCTCGTAGCCCTCGGCACCCCGCTTGCGGTCCTTGTGCTCCTTCTTGAGCACCGCCTCGATCTCGTCGGCCATCGCATGAATCTGCCGACGACTCGATCCGGTCGCGATCACGAAGTAGTCGAACACCGGCGTGATCTCGCGGAGGTCGAGCACGCGGATGTCGGTGCCGCGGGTCTCCTCGGCCACCCTGGCGGCGGCGAGGGCGAGGTCGCGGGCGCGGTCGGGCGCGGCTTCCGTGCGGGCGGGTGTCATGGCGGGGATTGTAGCCTTCCGGCCGCCAGGGCGATGCCGTGAAGCACGAGGTCGGGGATTTCCGTGGCCCCGCCGACGGCGTCGCGGACGATGCCGCGGGACCCGCCGGTGAGAAAGAGCTGCGGATCCCCGCCCAGGGCGACGGCGGCCTCGGCCACGAGCCGGGCGACGGCGCCGCGCATCCCGAACCCGATGCCCGCGGCGATCGCCTGCTGCGTGTTCCTGCCCGGCATCGGCGGGAGGGCGCCGGTGTCGAGATCGGCCACGGCCGGGAGCCGGCTCGTGCCCTCGGCGAGCGCCCGCGCGAGCAGGCCGGGCCCGGGCAGGATCGCGCCGCCGAGGAATCGGCCGTCGGCCGCCACGAGGTCGACGGTCGTGGCGGTGCCGCAATCGATCACGATCGCAGGCCGACCAGCCTCCTTCACGAGCACCGCGGCGGCGGCGGCCGCGACGCGATCGATGCCCACGCGGTGCGGCTCGTCCACCTCGACGACGATCGGCAGATGTTCACGGGTGATGCGCCGCTGGCGGATCGGCCGCGTCCCGGTGACCGACGCCTCCACGATGGCCGCTTCGAGCCCCGCGGCCGCCGCGTCGTTCACGCTCGCCACCAGCACCACGGCCCCGCCGGCCGCGACCCGATCGAGCCAGCGGCGGAGGTTGTCGGCGCGAAACTCGCGGCTGAGCAGGTCCTGGCGTTGGGCGACCGCCGGCAGCGGTCCGACGCCGGCTCCCTGGGCCACCACCGCGAGCTTGATCCGCGTGTTGCCCACGTCGGCCACGACGACCGTCTCGGACGGGGGCGTCATGCCGGCTCCTTGCGGCGGTCGAGTTCGGCGACCACGGCCCTGAGGAGCGCGTCGAGCCCCTGCCCCGTCACCGCGCTCACGCCGATCACCTCGCGGCCGATCTCGCGGGCAAACCGCCCGCGGATCTCGTCGGCGCCGGGCAGCTCGCCCTTGCTCATCACCACGATCTCGGGCCGCTCGCCGAGGGCGGCGTCGTAGAGCGAGAGCTCCGCGCGGATCGCCCGATAGTTGGCCACCGGGTCGGTGCCGTCCATGGGCATCGGCTCCACCA
>JBIIMU010000264.1:0-4468 GCA_044337845.1 Pirellulales bacterium
TTCGCGGGGCGGGGCGGCCGCGTCCTCCAGCGAGATGAAATCCCGCAGCAGGCGGTCGGCCGCCAGCACCAGCACGTCGAAGGTGGTCGTCAGGCCCGATGCCGGCGGAGCCGAGACGACGATCAGCCCCTTCTCGACCCTCGTCAGCTCGACGACCTTGTCGGCCAGCGGCTTGGGCATGCCGAGGTCTTCGAGCTTCTTGAACACGGCCGCCGGTGGGTCGATCTGCACCACGAGCTGCTCGCCTGCGGGCTGCCGGCGGATCGACATCCGGCAGTTCCGCGGCTTGCCGTCGACGTTCATCGAAAACGGCGCGGCCCGGGCCTCGCGGACGTTCGGCGCGACGCCGCAGAGGGTCTTCAGGGCGGCCACCGCCGCCTGCCCGGCCTCGAGGCTCGCCTTGGGGGCGTCGACCCAGGCCTCCTTCACCTTGCCGCCGCGCACGGCCTGCCGGACCTTTGCCTTGTCCCACACCCCGTCGACCTCGTGCCGCACGAGCGTGCCCGCGGGATCGAGCTCGAGCGAGAGCGTGCCGGCCCGCGCCATCACCGCGTCGAGCATGATCTTCCGCGCGTCCTCGAATCCGTTCAGCTTGCTCGCCACGTCGAGGCGGGCCGCGTTCTCGTCGGCGGTCTTGCCCCCCATGGCGGCGAGGGCCACCACGGGCACCAGGTCGGCCTCGTCGATGCCGGGATCGAAGTCGATGCCCACGCGGCCGAGCAGCCGGGAGAGGATCCGCCGGGCGTGGCCCACGGTGAGCACCTGCTCCGACGGCGGCACCTTCGCGTTGCGGAGGACGGCATAGGTGATCACCGGCGCGAGCCAGGCGACGAGCATCAGCGGCAGGCCCGCGAGGAACGTGGGGATCCACCAGGCGAGGATCGCCGCGAGGAACAGCGGCAGCCCGCAGACCATGCCCCAGAAGGCCGGGGCGAGCTTGTGCTTGGTGGCGTCGGTCGAGACCCACTCCACCGACCGCATCCAGGCCAGCACGCAGAGCCACCAGAGCAGCAGCGGCACGATCGCCAGCCCGCCGCCGGCGCCCCGCTGGGCCCACGAGGAGGGAAACAGCGGCGGCCAGCCCGCGGCGTCGGCGGCCAGTGCCGGCACGGTCGATCCGGCCATCAGGGCGGCCGCGAGGGCCGCGCGGGTCAGCGACCGTCCGTGCGGCATCACGATACCCCGATCCCCTTGAGCGCCATCTCCAGGGCCTCGCGGTTGGGCGCGATCTCCATGGCGTCGTGGCGATCGATCAGCCCCTGGTCGATCAGGCTCTTGAGGCTCTGGGTGAAGTCCTGCATGCCGTCGCGGAACGACTTCTTGATGTGGTCGGCGATCAGGTGATCCTGCTCCTCGAGCACGTACTTGCGGATCAGCACGTCGATGAACATCACCTCGCAGACCGGCACCCGGCTGACGCCCGGCCGGATCGACTTGAGCAGCTTCTGGGCGATGATGCCCTTCATGTTGAAGGCGATGGCGCTGCGGATCGAGGCATGCTCCTCCTGGGGAAACAGGTCGAGGATGCGGCCGATGCAGCTGGCGGCGCTGGCGGCGTGGATCGTGCCGAACACGAGGTGGCCCGTCTCGGCGGCGTGGATCGCCGTCTTGAAGGTCTCCACGTCGCGGAGCTCGCCCACGAGGATGATGTCGGGGTCTTCGCGGACCGCGTGCTTCATCCCGATCTCGAAGTTCTTGACGTCGGACCCGATCTCCCGCTGGTTGATCAGGCACTTGTCTTCGGTGAACACGAACTCGATCGGGTCTTCGAGCGTGAGGATGTGCTTGCGGTAGTTGCGGTTGATGTAGTTGAGCATCGAGCCGATCGTCGTGCTCTTGCCGGAGCCGGTCACGCCGGCGAGCAGCACCATCCCCTGATCGAGCACGCAGAGCCGCTCGATGCTCTCGGGGAGGAACAGGCCCTTGAAGTCGGGGATCGTGTTGTTGACGCGACGGGCGACCATCCCCATCGCGCCCTGCTGCGTGAGCAGGTTCACGCGGAACCGCCAGCGGACCCCGTCGACCACGCAGGTGTGCGCGAAGTCGACGCCCCCTTCCTCCTCGAAGATCCTCCGCTGCCGCTCGCTCATGATCGGCATGCAGAGCTGCCGCATCTTGGCGTCGTCGATCTTGGGGTGCTTGAGGGGCTGCAGGGAGCCCTTCACCCGGATGATCGGCGGCTGGTCGGCCTTGAGGTGGAGGTCGCTGCCGCTGAGCTTGACGAGCGCCTCGAACAGGCGATCCACCTCGTACTTGTAGCCGTTGGCGGCGACGGGCTTGGCGACGTCGGTGGGCGGGGTCTCGATCGTGGACATGACGCGCTCGTGCCGAGAGACGGGGCGGTGATCTAGCGGAGGGGCCGCACCGGGATCCCCCGGCGCTCGAAGAGGCTCTTCACCTCGCGGATCGTACACTGCCCGAAGTGGAAGATTCCAGCGGCCAGCACCGCGTCGGCCCCGCCGTGCTCGACGGCGTCGGCGAGGTGCTCGGCAGCGCCCGCGCCGCCGCTGGCGACCACCGGGATCCCGACGGCCCGGCTCACGGCGCCGGTGATCTCGAGGTCGTAGCCCGCGCGGGTGCCGTCGCGATCCATGCAGGTGAGCACGATCTCGCCGGCGCCGAGCCGCTCCACCTCCCGGGCCCAGGCCACCGCCTCGAGGCCCGTCGGCACGCGGCCGCCGTTGACGAACACCTCCCAGACCTCGCGGCCGTCCTTGACCACCCGCTTGGGGTCGATGTTGACCACCGTCGCGCAGCTGCCGAGCCGGGCGGCGACGGCGGTGACCAGCTCGGGCGTGCGAACCGCCGCGGAGTTGATGCTCACCTTCTCGGCGCCCGCCTGCACGAGCCGGGCGGCGTCGTCGAGCGTGCGGATGCCGCCGCCCACGGTGAACGGCATGAACACCGTCTCCGAGACCCGGCGGACCACGTCGAGCATGATGCCGCGGCCCTCGTGGCTCGCCGTGATGTCGAGCAGCACCAGCTCGTCGGCCCCCTCGGCCTCGTAGCGGGCGGCGACCTCGACGGGATCGCCGGCATCGACGAGATCGAGGAACTTCGTCCCCTTCACGACCCGGCCGCGATCGACGTCGAGGCAGGGAATGATCCGCTTGGCGAGCACCAGAGCCTCCTTCGGCGTCAGCCGGGCCGCCCGATCCGCCCCTCGTCGGGGCTCGACGCCGTGGCATAGAGCCGCCGCGGCATTCTGCCGGCGAGGAACGCCAACCGCCCCGCCCGGCAGCCGTCGCGCATCGCGGCCGCCATGCGGACCGGGTCGCGGGCGTGGGCGATGGCGGTGTTGAGCAGCACGCCGTCGGCGCCGAGCTCCATCGCCACCGCCACGTCGCTCGCCGTGCCGACCCCCGCATCGACGATCACCGGATAGGCCGGGTCGCCGTCCTTGAGGTATTCGAGGCAGATCCGCAGGTTGTTGGCGTTGAGCACGCCCTGGCCCGAGCCGATCGGGCTGCCGGCCGGCATCACGCTGGCGGCGCCGAGCGCCTTGAGCCGCTTCGCAATCACGGGATCGTCGCTCGTGTAGACGAGCACGGTGAACCCGTCGGCCACGAGCCGCTCGGTGGCCTCGAGGGTGCCCACCGGGTCGGGCAGGAGGGTCTTGGTGTCGCCGAGCACCTCGAGCTTCACCCACTCGCTCGTCGCCGATCCCATGTCGCGGAGCAGCTCGCGGCCGAGCCGGGCCACGCGGACGGCGTCGTCGGCCGAATAGCAGCCGGCCGTGTTGGGAAGGATCTGGTACCGGGCCGCGTCGATGTGGTCGAGGATGTTCTCGCCGGCGGCGTTGACCAGCCGCTCGCGGCGGACGGCCACCGTCACGCAGTCGGTGCCCGACACGTCGAGGCAGCGGGCCATCTCGGCGAAGGTGGCGTACTTCCCGGTGCCCACGACCAGTCGGCTCGTGAGCGTGATGCCGCCCACCACCAGCGGGTCGTCGGCGAGGCGCGGCGTGTCGTGCAGGGTCGTCATCGGCGTTCGTCGTCTCCGTTCAGCCACCGCCCACGAAGGTCACGATCTCGATCCGCTCCCCGCCGGCGAGCACTCGGTCGGCGAGCGTCGCCCGCGGCACCACCTCGCCGTCGAGTTCCACGGCGATCGGCCGGCCCGCGAAGCCGAGCGCGTCCACGAGCGCCCGCAGCGACGATCCCGCGGCCGCCGGCCGGGCGACGCCGTTCACCGTCACCGTCACGGAGTCGGCAGGGTCCACCGTCATGCTACTGCACCTTCGCGCCGCCGCCGCGCGGCCGGGCGATGTCGAGCGGCACCAGTTCCGCGAGCATCGCCCCGCCGGCCCCCGCGGTCGGCTGCGAGTTCCACGGGATCCCATAGGCGACGGTCACGCCCGTCGCCGCATCGGTGACGTAGAGCACCGACTGCGCCATGCGGGCGGCGCCGGCCCCGGCGAACGACGCCAGCCCCGGCACGAGCAGGAACTTCGGGTTCTTCACCTTGC
>JBIIMU010000265.1:0-4460 GCA_044337845.1 Pirellulales bacterium
TCCTCCCCGTGGGTCCCCAGCCAAACTCTGAGCATGAGTTTACGGCGGCGGGGGAGGGAATCGCAATGGCTGCGTTGCTCGGAAAAGCAAGCGGCGGGCCGGGCGACCCTGTTCGCCCGACCCGCCGCACTTTCGCTCAGAAGTCATCCGGCGGAGGCCGCCGGCGAAGGCTCAGCAGCCCTTCTTGCAGCCGCGGAGGCAGCCCTTCTTGCCGCAGCCGGCACCGGCACCGCCGTTGCCATTGCCGCTGCCGAAGCTGCCGGCCTCGTCGGCCGGAACCTGCTCCTCGACGCACTTCTTCACCTGGACGCAGACCTGCTTCGTGACCTTCTTCGGCACGCGGACCACGTACGACTCGGTCTTCGTCTCCGAGACCACGTCGCTGGCACACACGCTGTAGGTCTGGGTCTTCTGCACGGGCACCATGACCGTGTAGTTGACCTCACGGGTCCGCGTCTCGGGGACGCACTTGTTCACCGTGATCTCGCGGGTGCGAGTCTCACAGCGGCTCCGGTTGACGCACACCGTCTTGGTGCGGGTCTCGGGAACCATCTTCGTCACGCAGTAGGTCCGCGTCCGCTCCTCGCAGCGGGAGAGCTTCACGCAGTAGGTCCGCGTCCGCTCCTCGCAACGGGTCTTGTGCACGCACACCGTCCGCGACCGCGTCTCGCAACGGGACTTCTTCACGCAGTAGGTGAAGGGCACCTGCTCGCACTCGGTCTTCCACGTGGTGACCTCGATCTCCTTGGTCTCGCACGTCGGCACCCACTTGCGGCAGCAGACGACCTTCGGGCAGCAAGGATTGCCGGCGGCGTCGTACTGACCGTTCGCCGAAATCTCCTTCGCCTCGGTCACCCAGTGGCCGCCCCGGCAGGTCACCGTCTTGGTGCCCTTGACCGGCACGCGACGCGACACCGTCCGGTAGCCCGTCATCTGCTCGGTGTAGGGCACGTTCACCGTGTAGGTCTGCTCGACCTGCTCGGTGTAGGGCACGTTCACCTTGTAGGTGGCGGTCCGCTCCTCCGTGTAGGGGACGTTCACCTTGTAGGTCGCGGTCTTCTCTTCCTTGACCGGGACCATCACCGTGTAGGACTGCTCGACCTGCTCGGTGTAGGGGACGTTCACCTTGTACTCGACCGTCCTGGTCTCGGGCACGTTGACGTTGACGGTGTAGTTGACCGTCTTCGTCCGGTGCTCGGGCACCATCACGGTGTAGCTCCGCGTCTTCTCCTCGATCCGCGGAACCCGCTTCTTCACCTCGAACGACCGCTCACGGACCTCCGTGGTCCACTCGGTCGCCTCGACGTCCCGGATCTCCGGAACGACGACCCAGCGCTTCACCGTCTTCATGCACGCACCGGCATCGGCGACCGGCGCGTCGGCGACGGCGGCGGTCTCCTCGGCGATCGGAGCCGCATCAGCGGCGAGCACCGACGCGTCGGCCGGCGTCGGGGCGGCGGGCACCGCGTCGGCGCCGCGGGCGAAACCGCCCACGCACACGCCGGCCGCAGCGGCCCAAGGCAGGAAACTGAAAGTCAGACGCTTCTTCACAAGAACCTCCAGAGGGAAAGGGAAAGGCACTCGAACGTTTCGCGAAACCGTCGTCCCGCACGCTCGCTCGCAGGTGCCACCCCCAGTGGTGGCGCTGTCGAACGGACGACACGGGACGGCCTGCCGGCATTCCCGATCGTCAGGGAGTCCCGCTACGCAGGGACGCCGCGACCGATCGGGTTTGCGCTGCCGGCAAACTTCCCTCACCAGATCGATCTTTCCCGACCCGAAAACTCACTCGTCGCGAGGGTTTTCCGGTGGTGCCGATCCTGACGGTGGTGCGGCCGCGTCGTCGGCGGGGGCCCCCATGGGGCCGCCTTCACAGCAGGTCTCGAGGATCGCGCCGCACTGTCGGCAGACGAGCTTGGCGCGGATCTCGTGGGTCTCGCCCGAGCAGATCGGGCAGCGGCAGGTACTCATGTCCCAGAGCATACGCGACGGTTCGGGGTTGCCCGTTGCCGCGGGGCGCGGTGCTTGGGCGAGGGGCTGCCCGTGCCCGTCGCCGGACGTTCGCCTCGGGCATCGTGCCCGAGGCTCACTCGGATGCCGCCGGCGCTTCGCCATCCTGGCTTCGCTTGGCGGCATACGCCGGCTCTCGGGCACGGGCAGCCCCTCGCCTGAGTTCAGGCCTGTGGGAGCAAGTGCAAACTGACCGGCCGTGAGTCTGTGGGCGAATCAGGCTGCGCCTGAGAAAAGCCGCCGGGGGGCGGTGGAAGCGTCGGCTTCCTCCGGCCCCCCGGCGTGTCAGCACGTGGGTGGTGCCCCTCCGGCACCACGTGGCCTACCCGGAGCACCTCTCCGAGCAGCACGAGCAGCCGCAGTCGTCGCACTGGCATGAGCCGGTGTCGCAGCAGCGGCAGCACTCGCAGCCGTCGCAGGCCTGACAGGCCGCGGCGGACGGAAATCCGAGGGCCATGGCGGCCCAGAGCAGAAACGCAGACATGGGAAATCTCCTTGGGAAACGTGTGATGAAGTGGAAACCGAAGCGACGCGGTCGCGCCGGTTCAGTTCCGCCACACGCCGTAGAGCACCCGCACGGACCGGTCGGGCCCGCGGCCCGCCGCCGCCGCCAGCGTCACCGCCGCAACGCCGCCGGGATCAGGCCGGCTCGCCGGCCAGACCACGGCCATGTCTGCCGAGCCCGCCGCGGCCGTCGCGCCCCCGACCAGCGTGACATCCGAGAGATCGCGGGCCTGCCACTGGCAGTGGCAGCCGCCGCCCGAAGAAGGTGCGCCGTCGCCGGGATCGACCACGCTGCCAGGCGGCATGCGGTCGACGGGCGATCGACCCGTCGGCATGCAGGGGAGCGGGCTCGCGCACGCTCCGCAGCGGTGGGATCCGGCGACGGCGGCCGCGATGCCTTCCTGCCGGGAGCCGGCCGCACGGTCGGAAAGACCGTCGCGGCTGTCACTCCGCTCGGCCCTCACGGGGCAGGCAGGGCAGGCGTCGCAGACGCCCGGTGGCACGGCGGCGGCGGCGAGGAACAGGAGCGTGTGGGTCACGCGCACGGCGAACCGTCCGGCCGTCGCCTCCGGCCATCCCGATCGCGTGCGTGCCACAGTCGCGGACATGCGGCCCTCACTCCTGTTGGCCTGGGGCTCCTTGGGGGGAAGCCCCGGGCTCTTCATCCGCCCGGCCGTGCGGGCCGGGATGGCGTCCGTCGCAGGAACGCCTCGTCCGGGAGATCCTACGCCGCTGGCCCGGCGCTGGTTCGCGACCAGTGCGGGGAGAGGCCGCGGGTGGGTCTGCAGCCCGAGACACCTGGCATGCCGTCCCGGCCGACCGTCAGCCGACGAGCACGACGACGAGCTCCTTGGGCCCGTGGGCCCCGAGCACGAGGATCCGCTCGATGTCGCCGGTGCGGCTCGGGCCGGTGATGAACGACAGCATGCTCGGGAGCCGGCCCGCATGCCGCTCGCGCACCAGCTCGAACGCGTCGCCGAGCGTGCCCGCCACCTGCGCCACATGCAGGATCACGACGTGCACGTGGGGCAGGATCGACAGCGCCCGGCCACCGCAGGTGCCGCTCGACACCAGGATCGATCCCGTCTGGGCCACGGCCGCCTCGCAGGCCGTGATCCCGGCGTCGCAGGCCTCGAGGGCGTTTTTCTCGAAGCCACCGCCGTCGACCCGGTAGGTCTCGCCGCCGAGCCGGGCGGCGACGGGTGAGACCGAGTCGTGGCCGTGCCAGGCGACCCGCTTCCACGACCGCTCCGCCGCGAGCCGGGCGACGGTGTCGGCCGCGGCCGCGAGATCGGCGGCGCGATGCACCTCGGCCCGCAGCTTGCCGAGGTTCTCCGTGAGGATCGCCACGCGCTCCTCGGGCGTGTCGCCGCCGTCCGGCAGCCAGGGACGGGCCACGTCGGCCGGGAGGATCGTGAGCGATCCCGGGCCGCCGGCCGCCACGGCCTCGGTGGCGTGCGACCGCATGTGCGGCAGCGGCGCGGGCACGCGAAGGGCCTCGCGGATGCGGACCAGGATCGTGGCGGCGGCCGACGTCGGCTGGCCGTTCATGCCCGCGACCTCCACTCGCTCCGGAAGCTCCGCGCCGGGGCCGGCGGCAGGTCGCGGGTGGCCAGCCAGTCGCGTAGCAGCGGCGGCCGGAGCTTCTTCGCGAGCCAGAGCGTGCGGCGAAAGATCGCCCCGCCGGCGGCGAACAGCCAGGGCCGGCTGGCGACGGCCACGAACAGCCGATGCCCGAGCCGCTCGAGCCGGCTCGGGCTCGTGCGGGCGGCGTTGCGGCGGTTGTGGAGCAGGTGGTGGTGGATGTCGATCCGCACCGGGCAGGCGTCGGTGCAGGCGCCGCACAGCGAACTCGCGCCGGAGAGGTGGTTCCAGTCGGCGAGGCCGCGGAGGTGCGGCGTGATCACCGAGCCGATCGGCCCCTGGTAGGTGGTGCCGTAGGTGAA